>NZ_JBLRDT010000147.1:0-6324 GCF_057512245.1 Gryllotalpicola sp. CP2-P1 | reverse complement strand
GGCGCGGCGAGGCTCGACACGCCGCGCCGGGCGGCCGGCTGCGCCGAATCGGTGACTTACGGCCGGGTACGGAGTGGCCCGGGCCACCGACGCTCAAGCGCTCTCGTAAACTCGACGGGTGCGTTTGGTGATCGCGAAGTGCTCCGTCGACTACGCCGGGCGCCTGTCGGCGCACCTGCCGCTCGCGACGCGCCTGCTCATGGTGAAGGCCGACGGCTCGCTTCTGGTGCACTCCGACGGCGGCTCGTACAAGCCGCTGAACTGGATGAGCCCGCCGTGCACGATCTCCTACGGCGAGCCGACCGAAGAGCAGGCATCCGCCGGCGTCACCCAGGTGTGGACGGTCAGCGCGACCAAGACCGACGACAAGCTGATCGTCGCGATCCACGAGGTGCAGCACGACAGCGCGCATGAGCTCGGCGTCGACCCGGGGCTCGTGAAAGACGGCGTCGAGGCACACCTGCAGAAGCTGCTCGCCGAGCAGATCGAACTGCTGGGCGACGGGCACACGCTGGTGCGTCGCGAGTACATGACGGCGATCGGGCCGGTCGACATCTTGGCGAGGGATGCCTCGGGCCGATCGGTCGCGGTGGAGTTGAAGCGCCGCGGCGACATCGACGGCGTCGAGCAGCTGACCCGCTACCTCGAGCTGATGAACCGCGACCCTCACCTCGCCCCGGTGACGGGCGTGTTCGCCGCGCAAGAGATCAAGCCGCAGGCGCGCACGCTCGCCGAAGACCGCGGCATCCGCTGCGTCGTGCTCGACTACGAGGCGATGAAGGGCGTCGACTCGGGCGTGCCGACCCTGTTCTGAGGACCCCGCTCAGCTCTTTGATAGCTTGGTGGCGGCCGCTTGCGGCCTCCGCCCAGTTCGCGGCCACCTGTTCCCGACAGGTGGGCGTATGGTGTGGCGGCGCGGATGCGGCCCGGATGGCTGTGTCGGTGCGGGCTCCTCGTGGTGCTGTTCCACCCGCTTGAGGTCCCGCCGTGCGCGCCCCGACCCGGACGTGAAACAACGAGAGTCCTTCTCCTGTGTTCTGGTCCTATGTGATCGACCGTCTGCCGCAGATCTCGTTCTCTGCGTGGCAGCATCTCTGGCTCGTCGCCCAGTGCCTCGTGCTCGCCTTGGTGATCGCCCTCGCCATCGCCTTCGCGGTCTACCGCGTTCCCTGGCTGCGCGCGCTGGCGAACGGCGTCTCGGCCGTGGGGCTCACCATCCCGTCGTTCGCGCTCATCGGCCTGCTGATCGCGCCGATGGGCTTCGGCGTCGCGCCGTCGGTCACCGTGGTCACGTTCTTCGCGGCGCTCCCCGTGCTGCGCAATGCGATCGTCGGCCTCGGCGAGGTCGACCGCAGTGTCGTCGAGTCGGCACGCGGCATGGGCATGAGCCGCGCCCGGGTCATGCTGTCCATCGAGCTGCCACTCGCCTGGCCCGTCATTCTCACCGGTCTGCGCGTCTCGGCCCAGATGGTCATGGGCGTCGCGGCCGTCACGGCCTATGCGCTGGGGCCCGGGCTCGGCAGCTTCATCTTCTCGGGCCTGTCGCGCCTCGGCGGCGCGAACTCCCTCGAGTCGGTGGTCGTCGGCGTCGTCGGCGTCATCGTGCTCGCCCTGATTCTCGATCTGCTCCTCGTCGGCCTCGGCCGACTCACCATCTCGCGAGGTATCCGTGTCAACCAGTAACGCTTCCACCACCGAGGTCTCCGGCCGCAGCATCCTGCTCGACCAGGTGACCAAGAGGTACCCCGGGCAGGCGAAGGCGGCCGTCGACGGCCTGACCCTTGAGATCCCGGCCGGCAAGATCGTGATGCTCGTCGGGCCGTCCGGCTGCGGCAAGACGACGACCCTGAAGATGATCAACCGCCTGATCGAGCCGACCGAGGGCCGGATCGTGCTGGGCGACGAGGACGTCACCTCGATCAGCGGCGACGAGCTGCGCCGCCGCATCGGCTACGTCGTGCAGGGCGCTGCGCTGTTCCCGCACCAGACGGTCGCCCAGAACATCGCCACCGTGCCCAAGCTGCTCGGCTGGTCGAAGGAGCGCATCGCCGCCCGCGTCGACGAGCTGCTCGAACTCGTGTCGCTCGACCCGAACACCTACCGGCACCGCTTCCCGCGCGAGCTCTCGGGCGGCCAGCAGCAGCGCATCGGCGTCGCGCGCGCCCTCGCGGCCGACCCGCCTGTGCTGATCATGGACGAGCCGTTCGGAGCCGTCGACCCGATCACCCGCCAACGCCTGCAGGAGGAGCTGCTGCGCATCCAGGAGGAGCTGCAGAAGACGATCGTGATCGTGACCCACGACTTCGACGAGGCGGTCAAGCTCGGCGACTGGATCGTCGTCTTCCGCGAGGGCGGCCGGATCGTGCAGTACGACACCCCCGAGCGCATCCTCGCGGACCCCGCCGACGAGTTCGTCGAGAACTTCATCGGCTCGGGCGCCGGGCTCAAGCAGCTCACGCTCACCCGCGTGCGCGACGTCGAGCTGGCGGATGCCGTCACGGGAGCCGCGGGGACGCCGGCGGCCGAGCTGCTGAAGCGCGCCCGAGAGGCCGGTCACAACCACGCGGTGGTCCTCGACGGCCAGCGTCGCCCGCTGCGCTGGCCCTCGCTGCGGCGGCTGTCGCGCATGGACCTCCTGCCTGCCGAGCGCGACGACGAGATGCCCGTGGTCGCACCGACGGCATCGCTGCAGGACGCGCTCGACACGATGCTCGTCTCGAGTGCAGGCGCGGCGATCGTGACGGGGCGCCGCGGCGAGTTCGCCGGCGTCATCACGGTCGAGGTGATCATGGATGCCATCACGAGGGCCCGCGAGTCCGCGGCGGAAGTCGCCGAGGACGCCCCGATCGGCCTCAACACCGAGGCGATCGCCGTGGTGAGCGGGGACCCGTCGTGACGGCCGTGGCCGCGCCCGCTGACGCACAGACCATCGTCACGACCGAGCAGGTGGGCGGCGCGCGCACCTGGCGCGGACTGCTCATCCAGCCCGCGGCGATCGTCGTCGTGCTGCTGGCCTATGGCGTCTGGCTCGCC
Source organism: Gryllotalpicola sp. CP2-P1 (assembly GCF_057512245.1). Taxonomy (NCBI): domain Bacteria; kingdom Bacillati; phylum Actinomycetota; class Actinomycetes; order Micrococcales; family Microbacteriaceae; genus Gryllotalpicola; species Gryllotalpicola sp. CP2-P1. Next base: position 3,291 of record NZ_JBLRDT010000147.1, on the reverse strand, counting down.
ACCGCCGACCTCTCCGCGACCGAGCGTGCCACCCTGAACCCCGCCGATCTGCTCGGCTACTCGTGGCAGCACCTCGGCCTGACGTTCATCTCTGCGGCGATCGTCGTCGTCGTGATGATCCCCCTCGCCGTGCTGCTGACCAGGCGGCCGCTCAACAGGGCCAGCGGCGTGATCCTCGCGCTCGCCAACATCGGGCAGGCCGCCCCGGCCATCGGCCTGGTCGTCCTGCTCGCGTTCTGGCTCGGCTTCTCGTTCTGGACGGCGGTCGTCGCGCTCGTCATCTACGCGGCGCTCCCCGTGCTGCGGAACACCATGATCGGCATCCAGAGCGTCGACCGGGGGCTCGTGGAGGCGGCGCGCGGCATGGGCATGAGCAACTTCGGCGCCCTGCTGCGCATCGAGCTGCCCCTCGCGGTGCCCGTCATGCTTGCCGGCGTGCGCACCGCGCTCGTGCTGCTCGCGGGCTCGGCCGCGCTCGCAACGTTCATCGGCGGCGGCGGCCTGGGGCTGCTGATCACGACCGGCGTGAACCTCTTCCTTCCCCGGGTGCTGATCTCCGGCGCCCTGCTGATCTCTCTGCTCGCGCTGCTCGTGGACTGGCTCGGCCGCGTCGTCGAGCACCTGGCACAGCCGAAAGGACTGACCCGATGAACCACCCCCTCCGCCGCGCCGCCGTCGCGGCATCCGTCGCCATTTCGGCTGTGCTCGCCCTCGCGGGCTGCGGCCTGCAGCCGGCCGCCTCATTCGTGCCTGAGGTGCACTCGGGGTCGATCAAGCCCGTCAAGGGGCTGCCCGCCGATGCATCCGTCATCGTGACGTCGAAGAACTTCACCGAGCAGATCCTGCTCGGTAAGATCGCCGTGCTCGCGCTGACCGCCGCCGGGTTCCACGTGACCGATGAGACCAACGTTCCGGGCAGCCAGGCCGTTCGCCAGCTGATGCTGGCGGGCGATGCCGACGTCGAGTACGACTACACCGGCACGGCGTGGCTCACGTACCTCGGCAAGACGACCGGCATCGCGGACCAGAACGAGCAGTACGAGGCGGTGCGCAGGGCGGACGCGGCGAACGGGCTGACGTGGCTGCCGGTCACGCCGATGAACGACACCTACGCGCTCGCGTCGACCTCGGCCGGAGCGACGAAGCTGGGGGTCACCTCGCTCTCCGACATCGCCACGCTCCCCGTCGATGAGCGCACCTTCTGCGTCGAGTCCGAGTTCAACTCGCGGCCCGACGGCTTCCGCCCGATGCTGGAGAAGTACGGTCTCGAACTCGGCGGCTCCGGCGCGAACCGCGTTCCCGCCAAGAACGTGAGCGTCCTCGACACGGGCACCGTCTACACCGCGACCGCACAGGGCAAGTGCAACTTCGGCGAGGTGTTCACGACCGACGGCCGCATCGGCTCGCTGCACCTCAAGGTGCTCACCGACGACAAGCACTTCTTCCCCGCATACAACGGCTCGCCCGTCGTCAACACGCAGACGCTCAAGAAGTACCCGCAGATCGCAACGGTGCTGAACCGGCTCTCGCCGAAGCTCACCAACGACGTGCTGGTCTCGCTGAACCGCAAGGTCGACGTGCTGGGGCAGGACCCTGGCCAGGTCGCCTCCGACTGGCTCGTGAAGGAAGGGTTCCTCACGAAGTGACTCGTCGGGGCCGGCCGCGCGGCGGTCGGCCCCGACGAGCGCCCGTTCGGCTTGCCCCGTTAGCCTGGCAGACGTGCGCGCGCCGGCCTTCCCCCAGTCCTACGAGAACCGCGCGGTCGCGCGGGCTCTCGACAAGCTCGTCGAGAGCCCCGGCGAAGACACGCTCGCCGCGCTGCTCGACGCCGCGCTGCGCGGCGGCCTGACCGTCGATGTCACCGGCTCGCCCTCGCCGCAGGACCTGCGCCTGCGCACGCTGCAGACGACGGACGGCCAGCAGGTGCTTCCCCTGTTCTCGTCGATGAAAGAGCTGAAGGCGACCGCGGATGCCGCGGGCCTCGGCGGCATGAAGGTGAACGGCATCATCGTCCCGGGCCGTCAGGCGCTCGGCTTCATCGAGACCGCCGACTTCGTCGCCGTGCAGTTCGACCCGCGCCGGCCCGGCGGCATCGTCGCCCGCGAGCACGTGCTGCGCGCGCTGGCATCCTGAACCCGCGCCGGGCGCACGGGTCGACCCCGGCCGTTCGGAATGCCCCGTCTACACTTGTCGGGCTATGTCAATCCATGAAACCGCGGCCATGGGCTCAGAGGTCACGCGCAGCTGGAGCTGCGTGCTCTTCGACCTCGATGGCACCCTGACCGACTCCGCGCCCGGCATCACGAGCTCGCTGCGGCGCATGTTCGACGCCATCGGCCGCCCCGTCCACAGCGAAGACGAGCTGATGGCATACGTCGGCCCGCCCCTCGTCAGCACGCTGCGCGCCCGTGAGGACTTCACCGAGGCAGAGGCCGAGCACGCCCTCACCGTGTACCGCGCCTTCGCCGAGGAATCCGATCTCACCGACAACGCCGTGTTCCCCGGCATCGCGGGCCTGCTCGCCTCTCTGCACGCCGACGGCATTCCCGTCGCCACCGCGACCAGCAAGCCGACCTCGCGCGCCACGCGCATCCTCGACCACTTCGGCCTCTCGCAGTACCTGACCTTCATCGGCGGCGCTGCCGACGACGACTCGCGCGCCGAGAAGGCCGAGGTGATCGCCTACACCCTCGCCGAGCTCGAGAAGCTCGGCGTCGACACCTCGCGGCCCGTGATGGTCGGCGACCGCTTCTACGACGTCGAGGGCGCCACGGCGAACGACGTGCCCGTGATCCTGGTCGAGTGGGGCTACGGCTCGCCGGCCGAGGCGAAGGGCGCCATGGCGGTCGTGCACTCCGTCGACCAGCTGCGCTCGCTGCTGCTCGGCCAGGCGGTCGCGGCGTAGCATTCCGCACGTGGGCACCCCTCGCTCCGGCCCCGTGGTGGTCGGTCTCGCCGTCGGCACGCCCGATCGCGTGCTCGACGAGGCCGTCTCGATCGCGCACGACCTCGGCGCGCGCCTCATGTGCGTCTACGTTGACGAGAGCCGTGTGCCGATCGGCGAAGCCCCCGACGGGTCGGTCGTCACGGCGCCCGTCGCCGCCTTCGACCACAACGAGCCGCAGGGTGAGAAGCTGCAGCCCGCGCTGACCGAGATCTCTGCCCGCGTCGTGGCACGCGCCGCCGCGGCGAACGTGACGGTCACGCACCACACTCTCGCGGGTGACCCGGTCACGGCGCTCTCGCGCTTCGCGGTCGACCGCGGCGCCCGCCTCATCGTCGTCGGCACCC
>NZ_JBLRDT010000146.1:0-6326 GCF_057512245.1 Gryllotalpicola sp. CP2-P1 | reverse complement strand
ACGCGGTCAGCGCGATCGCGGCGACCGTGAGAGAAGTGAGAACGGCGAGTGCACGCCCCCGGTGCCGGAGCCGCTGCCACGCCGGTGAGATGTGCGTGGCCACTGAGGCGTCTCCCGTTGCTGTGTAACGCAGGGATCATAAGCACGATTCGCGCGCTCGGCGCGCCACCCGTTCGGGTGTGAGGATGCCGGCCAGGCGGTCTCACAGGGGGCGTGCCGTAACCTGGTCGAGTCGGCTTTCTGATGTGCCCAGTGAGGGCAACCCAAAGTTTGTATGTCAGAGGCGCCGGTAGGAGCGATCTGTGCTCCCGGACCTCGTCGCAGAGCGGGTTCTGACTTCATACGACATCTTCAGAAAGCAGTGGCTTCTCCATGCCCAAGAACGAGAAGCGCGGCGGCAGCCGTGCGCCCAAGAACTTCGAGCCCAATTCCTCCTATGCGCGCGGCAGCCGGGTGAAGCCGGGGTCGCGCAGCGCGGGTCACCGCGGCTACCGACCGGATTCCTCGGCCGATCTTCCCGAGAAGAAGGCCCGCTGGTCGTCCGAGACGCGCGTCGCGCGCGGCCACTCGGCCGACCGTCGCGAGAACGCGCGCCCCGAGCGCTTCGAGCGCCAGGACCGCTTCGAGCGTGAGCGCCAGCACGAGCGCGGTGAGCGCCGCTTCGAGCGCGGCAACCGCCCCGAGCGCCGGGACCGCGACGAGCGTGCGCCGCGCCGCTTCGACCGTGACGATCGCCCCGCCCGTCGCTTCGACCGTGACGAGCGTGCGCCGCGCCGTTTCGACCGCGATGACCGTGCGCCGCGCCGCTTCGACCGCGATGACCGTGCGCCGCGTCGCTTCGACCGCGATGACCGTGCGCCGCGTCGCTTCGACCGCGATGAGCGCGATCGCTCCGCTGGTCGACTCGCGCGCAGCGCGAATGGAGACCGTTACGACCGCGGTGACCGTCTCCATTCGCCTTCGGCGAGTCGACGTGCGGAAGGTTCGGCGAGTCGACGTGCGGAAGGCCGCGACTTCTACGGCGATACCGCGGCGAAGGCATCCTTCACCCCGCAGGACGACGTCGTGCTCGAGCGACTCACGGCGCAGGCGACCCAGGCAGGCGACGTCGAGGGCGTGACCTTCGCCGATCTCGGCCTCGGCCAGGGCATCGTCCGCGCCCTCGAGGGCATGGGCGCCGAGCGCCCGTTCCCCATCCAGGCGGCGACGATCCCCGACGTGCTCGCGGGCCGCGACGTGCTCGGCCGCGGCCGCACCGGCTCCGGCAAGACGATCGCCTTCGGCGCTCCCGTCGCCGAGAGCCTGATCCGCACCGGCTCTGAGGAGATCCACGCGGGCAAGCGCAGCAAGCGCCAGCAGGGCCGCGCGCCCCGCGCGCTGATCCTCGCCCCGACGCGCGAGCTCGCGCTGCAGATCGACCGCACCGTGCAGCCCATCGCGCGCTCGGTCGGCCTCTTCACCACCCAGATCTACGGCGGCGTGCCGCAGCGCGCGCAGGTCATCGCCCTCGAGCGCGGTGTCGACATCGTGATCGGCACCCCCGGCCGCATTCTCGACCTGGTCGAGCAGGGCCGTCTCGACCTCTCCGAGGTGCGCATCACGGTGCTCGACGAGGCCGACCACATGTGCGACCTCGGCTTCCTCGAGCCGGTGCAGACGATCCTGCGACAGACCGCAGACGGCGGCCAGAAGCTGCTCTTCTCGGCCACGCTCGACACGGGCGTCGCGGCTCTCGTGAACGAGTTCCTGGTCGAGCCGGCCGTGCACGAGGTCGCGGGCGAAGACCAGGCATCCGGCACCATCGATCACCGTGTTCTCGTGATCGATCACCGCGAGAAGCTCGAGGTGATCCGCCAGCTCGCCGACCGCGACGGGAAGACGCTCGTCTTCACGCGCACGCGCAGCTACGCAGAGGACGTCGCGAACGGCCTCGAGGACGAGGGCGTCGCGGCGGTCGCGCTGCACGGCGACCTCAACCAGTCGAAGCGCACGCGCAACCTCGAGAAGCTGACCAAGGGTCGCGTGAACGTGCTGGTGGCGACGGATGTCGCGGCCCGCGGCATCCACGTCGACGACATCGACCTCGTGATCCAGGCGGACGCGCCCGACGAGTACAAGACCTATCTGCACCGCGCGGGCCGCACCGGCCGCGCCGGCAAGACGGGTGTCGTCGTGACGCTGACCTCGCGCGGCCGCACCCGCCGCATCGAGGGGCTGCTCGAGCGCGCCGAGATCGAGGCCGAGTGGGACCAGGTGCGCCCCGGCGACCAGCTGCTCACCGACCTCGCGCTCGGCACCGCCGAGTAGGCATCCGGTTGCGCTGCTCGGATCCGCTCGACGCTGTCCGGATCCGAGCAGCGCGAAGCGGATCCGGACAGCGCAAACGTTGCGTCAGCGCGTGTTGGCGACCAGGTAGCTCGTCTCGACCGCGTTCGCGTCTTCGCCGGGCTGGGCGAGGCGCACTTCGGCCCCCTCGTCGTTGATCACGTGCGTGATGCTGCCGCTGCCGTCGAGGAAGCGGGTCACCATGTCGGTGAACCGCACGCCGCGGGTCACCGGGGCTTGAATGGCGGATGCCTCCACGATGTCGACCCCCTGGTTGAAGTAGGAGTAGACGCCGAGACCGTAGGCCGTGTGCGTGCGCACCCGGTCGCCGACGCGATACGAGGCGTAGCCGTCGCGTGCGGTGTGCCCCGAGCGATCCGTCCAGGCGGCCTGGTTCGGCACGTCGTAGGGCAGCTCGCTCTGGTAGAACACGGTCGTGCCGCGCTCGCCGTTCCACACCACCTGGTTCTTCTGGTAGTGCTCGACGAACAGCCCCGTCGCGGTGACGTCGTCGCCGTTCACGGCGAGCCCCGTGTTCGCGGTGTTCTGCGACCAGCCGACGCCGGCGCCGTGATCGGCGCGCCACGACCAGATGTCGTCGAGGATCACGTGGCTCGAGTTCACCTGGATCGCCGTGTCGACCGAGCCCGGCTCGGCGCCGCCGATGCGCACGAACACGTCAGAGAGCAGAGCGGGGTCGGATGCCTGCGCGGCATGCCCCGCGCCGACGCCGCCGTGCTGCGACCCGATCTGAATGAGCACCGCCGACTTCTTCGCGCCCGCGTCGACCGTGATGCCCGAGACGACGGAGCCCTTCACGTCGGCGGTGGTGAGTGCCGCGTTGCCGCGGGTGGGCACGAGCGTCGGCAGGCCGAGGCCGAGCACCACGGTGTCCGCCCGCTTCACCTCGATCGGCTGCGCATAGCGGTAGACGCCCGGGGTGAGGATGAGGCTCTTGCCCTGCGCGAGCGCGGCGTTGATCTTCTGCACCGAGTCTGCGGGCGTGGCGATGAAGACGTCCTTCATCGACAGGGAGCGGCCGGCCGAGGCATCCGTCGACCAGTTCACCCCGCTCGTGTCGGTGCGTGCCTTCGGAACGAACACGCGGTACTGCCCGCCCGAGTAATAGAGGAACGGCGCGTCGCGCGTGACCGGGGTGGTCGCGAGCGTCGTCATCGGCGGGGTCGGGAAGGACTGCGCGGGGACTCCGGTGACGCCCGAGAACACCATGTTCCACACGCTGCCGTTCCATGAGCCGATCGACGAGTCGCGGGTGTACCACTGCTGCTGCGAGCCCGAGATCACCTGGCCCGAGACCTTCGAGTTCGCGAGGTAGCCGCCGCTCGAGTAGCCGCCGAAGCGGGGGAAGAGCGAGAGGTTGCCCGTCACGTCGACGCGGCGCAGGGGCGCGGCCTGCGAGACGGCCCAGGTCAGCTGGCCCGCGTCGGCGTCGCCCTCGGTGAAGACGCCCGGCACGACGCCGGGGAACTCGCCGTCGACATACGTGTTGGCGGCGATGTCGGCCTCTGTCGCCTTCTGGATCGGGTTGATCTTGACGTTCGACAGCGAGCGCCAGAAGTTGGTGAGCGCTGTCTCGCCACCCGCCCACGGCATCGCCTGGTGGTTCGCCTGGCCGTCAGAGTGGATCGCGCCGTTGATCGTGACGTCGTCGGGGGAAGCCCCGAGTCCCGCCACCTGCTCGTAGTAGCCCACCGCGCCGTTCACGAGGTCGGCGGTCGGCTGCGTCGAGCCGTCGGTGCCGCTCGCCGAGCCGTAGGTGCCCGGCAGGAAGAGCACGGCATGGCGGTTCGTCGAGAACTCGCTCTCGCCGCCCGCCGCCGCGAGCGCCTTGTTGATGTCGGCGACCGACCAGCTCGGGTCGACGATCGTGACGTTCGGGCCGAAGTCGGGCGTGCCGGGCTTCGGGTGGTGAAGAGGGGACGCCTGTGCGGCCGATGCCGCGAAGCCGACGCCCGTGACGGCCAGCAGTGCAGCCGCCATGAAGGCGGACCTTCTGATGCGCGTGCGCGCGCCTGTGTTCACGCTGTTCTCCTTTGAACAACCGGTGTGAAGCTCAGGCTGTCGCGGCGGCCGCGGCCCGTCAAGTGACGGCGTGCGCCGATAGTGTGGCACCCGTGCCGTCACTCGAAGAGAAGGTCCGTCTGCTCACCGGCGAGACCTCGTTCACGACCTATGCCATCGAGTCTCTGGGCATCGAGGCGATCGCTCTGAGCGACGGGCCGATCGGCATCCGCGGCATCGCCGAGCCCGCGCCGACCGCCGCGCAGTTGCCCAACCCGTCGGCCGTCGCCGCCGCGTGGGACCTCGACCTCGTCAGTCGGCTCGGCACGCTCATCGGGCACGAGGCGAAGCGCCTCGGCATCGACGTCGTGCTCGCGCCCGTCGTGAACCTGCAGCGCACGCCGGTCGGCGGCCGGCACTTCGAGACCTACAGCGAAGACCCCGTGCTCACCGCCGAGACGATGGTCGCCTTCGCGCAGGCCGTGCAGGCCGAAGGCGTGGGCGTCTGCGTGAAGCACTTCGTCGGCAACGAGTCCGAGACCGAGCGCACCGAGTACCTCGCGCGGATCCCCGAGCAGGCGTTGCGCGAGGTCTATCTCGCGCCCTTCGAGGCCGCCGTGACGCGCGCGCACGCGTGGTCGATCATGGCCGCGTACAACCGCGTCGAGGCCGGGGGCGAGGTCGCGCAGGCGACCGACCACGGGTTCCTGATCAACGACATCCTCAAGGGCGAGTGGGGCTTCGACGGCGTCGTCGTCAGCGACTGGCTCGCCACGAAGACCACGGTCGAGTCGGCGCTCGGCGGCCTCGACCTCGTGATGCCGGGCCCCGGCGGCCCGTGGGAGCAGAGGCTGCTCGCCGCCGTCGCCGCGGGCGACGTGCCCGAGAGCGTGATCGACGACAAGGTCGTGCGCATTCTGCGGCTGGCGGGGCGCGTGGGGAAGCTGAGTGAGCGAGCGGATGCCGCGGCCGAGCTCGCCTCGTCAGAAGAGGGTTTCGATACGGTCGCAGAGCGACCTACTCAACCAGCGGTGGCGGCGGAAGACGTCTCTGCTCTGCTGCGCGAGGCCGTGGCGCGGGCATCCGTCGTGCTGCGCAATGACGGCGAGCTGCTGCCGCTCGACCCGGCAGGCGTGACGAAGATCGCGCTGATCGGCCCGAACGCGGTCGAGACGTTCGAGCAGGGCGGCGGCAGCGCGTTCGTCACCGCGCCGTATCTCGTGACGGCCGAGCAGGGGCTGCGCGAGGCGTTCCCCGACGCCGAGCTGACGGTGCACCGCGGCGTCGGGGCGCGGCGGTTCGCGCACCTGATCGATCCGGCGATCGTCGAGACGCCCGAGGGCGAGGCCGGTTACGTGCTCGAGCTGTTCGACGCCGATGGCGAGCCGGTGGGCGAGCCGACGGTCGTTCCCGCCGCGGAGGGGTGGAACCGCGGCATCGCCCCCGGTGCGACGACGGCCGTCGTCACCGCGCGGGTGGTGCTGGCCGAGCCCGGTGCGCACCGGGTCGAGGTCGGGCTGTCGGGCACCCACAAGGCGTGGTTCGACGGCGAGCTGGTGAGCGAGTCCGATGCCTTCGCAGATGCGAATGTGATCTTGAACTCGTCGGCGAACCACCCCGAGGGGCCGAGCACGGTCGTCGAGGTGGCCGAGGGTGAGCAGAAGGTCGTCGAGATCCAGGTCGAGTGCCAGGTGGTGGATGCCACAGCCTACGGTCGCTTCGTGCGGTTCGAGCTGCGCCACGACGCGGGCGTCGGCGCCGATGACGAGGCCGAGCTCGACGAGGCGGTGGCCGCGGCGACCGATGCCGACGTCGCGATCGTCATCGTCGGCACGAACGAAGAGGTCGAGTCGGAAGGGTGGGACCGCCAGAGCCTCGCGCTGCCGGGGCGCCAGGACGAGCTCGTGCGCCGGGTCGCCGCGGCGAACCCGCGGACCGTGGCGGTCGTGAACGCGGGCGCGCCCGTGACCCTGCCGTGG
>NZ_JBLRDT010000145.1:0-6349 GCF_057512245.1 Gryllotalpicola sp. CP2-P1 | reverse complement strand
CGCCCGGCACCGCGCCCACGCGGCGCGGCCGCAGAGTCGCGGGGCGCTGACCCGCGCCATGAACATCGACATCAACGGCATCGACGGGCAGCCGACCACCGCGGTCGTCACCCTGATCGGCATCACCCTGCTGTCGGTCGCGCCTGCGCTGCTGTTGATGATGACGTCGTTCACGAAGGTGTTCGTCGTGCTCGCGATGACCCGCAACGCCCTCGGCCTCAACACGCTGCCGCCGAACCAGGTGATCGCTGGGCTGTCGCTGTTCCTGACCCTGTTCATCATGTGGCCCGTGCTCACCGACATCAACCACGTCGCGGTGCAGCCCTATCTCGACGGCCACCTCGACTTCACCCACGCCGTCGACGCCGGTCTCGGGCCGCTGCGCACGTGGATGCTGAAGTTCACGCGGCAGGACGACATCGCGCTCATGACGCGCGTCGCCGGGCGCGCCAACCCGGCCAACGCGCAGGCGGTGCCGACGGCGACCCTCATCCCCTCGTTCCTCATCAGCGAGCTGCGCAGCGCGTTCGTGATCGGCTTCGTGATCTTCATCCCGTTCCTGGTCATCGACCTCGTCGTGGCGGCGGCCCTGCAGTCGCTCGGCATGATGATGCTGCCGCCCGTGCTCGTCTCGCTGCCGTTCAAGATCCTGCTGTTCATCCTGGTCGACGGCTGGGGCCTCGTGATCACCGCGCTCGTCAAGAGCTACTCGGGGGTGACGTGATGGGCGGCGGCGGAATGGACTCGGCGATGGTGCTCGACCTCGGCGTGAAGACGCTGCTGGTCGCGGCGAAGCTGTCGGCGCCGATCCTCATCACGGCGCTCGCGGTCGGCTTCGCGATCGCGCTGCTGCAGTCGATGACGCAGATCCAAGAGGTCACGCTCTCGTTCGTGCCCAAGCTGCTCGGCATCGCGATCGTGCTGGTCGTCTGCGGCAACTGGATGATCCAGACCCTCGTGCAATTCACCCAGCAGCTCTTCGACGAGCTGCCGAAGCTGCTGGGCGGCTGAGATGGCCCCCGCCCTCGACATCCCCATCGACCTGCACTGGCTCGAGACGACCGTGCTCGCCTCGGTGCGCATGGCCGCCTTCATCGTGATCGCCCCGCCGTTCTCCGACCGGGCGTTCCCCGGCATGGTCAAGGCCGCCCTGTCGCTCGGCCTGGGGCTCGCCGTCTCGCCGCAGCTCGTGACCGCCACTCCAGCGCTGAGCGACACGCAGTTCCTGATCGACCTGTTCCTCGAGGCGCTCGTCGGAGCCGCCTTCGGCTTCCTCGTCTACCTCGTGTTCGCGGCGGTGCAGGGCGCGGGCAGTCTGATCGACCTGACCAGCGGCTTCCAGCTCGCGGCCGCATACGACCCGCAGCTCGCGATCAACGGCGCGCAGTTCACCCGGCTGTTCCAGATGGGCGCCCTCGCCCTGCTGTTCTCCTCCGGCGCCTACCAGCTGATCCTCGCCGGGCTCGCGGGCACCTTCCGCGCGCTGCCGATCGGGCACGGCCTCCCCGCCGGCATCACCGCGCAGCTCGTCGCGCAGCACATGACCGCGATGTTCGCCGCCGTCGCCCAGATCGCGGGGCCGCTCATCATCGTGCTGTTCCTCGCCGACCTCGGCCTCGGCCTGCTCACCAAGGTGGCGCCGGCGCTCAACGCGTTCTCGCTCAGCTACCCGGTCAAGATCCTGCTCACGCTCGCCCTCGGCGGCGGCGTGTTCATCGCCCTGCCCGCGGCGGTGCAGTCGCTCACGGGCGGCGCGGTGAACGTGCTGATGGGGCGGGGGTGACGGATGTCGGACGCACAGGAACGGACAGAGAAGGCCACCGAGCGGCACCTCAAGGAGGTGCGGCGCAAGGGCCGGCTCTCGCGCTCGCACGACCTGCCGTCGTGGATCGGGCTCGGCGCCACGGCGCTCACCCTGCCCCTCGTGGTGGGCCACGCCGCGCAGGCATCCGTCGCGCAGCTGCTCACCGTCACCGGCGTGATCGCCGACCCCGACCCGGCCCGCGCACTCGCCGCGCTCGGCGCGGGGCTCGGGAGCGTCCTGCCCACCCTCGGCGTGCTGCTCGGCGTCGCGGTGCTCGCGGTCATCGCGTCGTCTCTCATCCAGGGCGGGTTCCGCTTCCGCGCGCTCACGCTCAAGGCCGAGAACCTCGATCTGGCCAAGGGCGTCACCCGGCTGTTCGGCGGCCAGGCGCTGTGGCAGGGCGCCAAGTCGGTGCTGAAGGCCGCCGCGGTCGGCCTCGCCCTCTGGCTCGTCGTGCGCGCGCTCGAGCCCGAGCTGCTCGCCTCGGGGGCGAGGCCGGTCCCCGCACTGGTCGCCGTCGCCGAGAAATCCATCACCTGGCTGCTCGTCGCCGCGATCGCCGCGGGCCTCGCGATCGCCGCGTTCGATGTGCTCGTCGTCATGCGCCGCAACCGCAAGCAGACGATGATGACCAAGCGCGAGGTGCGCGACGAGATGAAGAACACCGAGGGCGACCCGCTCGTACGCCAGCAGCGCCGCGCCCGCCACCTCGCCGCGACCCGCGGCAGCATGGTGCAGGCCGTCGAGTCCGCGTCCGTCGTGCTGGTGAATCCGACGAGCTACGCCGTCGCGCTCCTCTACGAGCCCGGGTCGTCCGCACCGCGCGTGGTCGCGAAGGGGAAGGGCGAGCTCGCCGCCCGCATCCGCCAGACCGCCGCGCGGCATCGTGTGCCGCTCGTGCGCGACGTGCCGCTCACCCGCGCACTGCACGCCCAGGTGGCCGTCGGGCGCGAGATCCCGCCCGAGTTCTACACGCAGATCGCCCAGGTGCTCGCGTTCGTCGCGATGCTGAAGGCCCGCGGCGCCGCCTCAGGCGTGCGCGACAACCCCCATGCCTCCTCCGCCGCCCGCGCATCCGCGCCTGAATCAGGAGCCGCTTCGTGAACCGCAACTTCTCCCACTTCGCCGTGCCGGTCGGCGTCGTCGCGATCGTCATGCTGCTCGTGCTGCCGATTCCGAGCTGGCTGCTCGACGTGCTGATCGCGATCAACCTGCTGTTCGCGCTGCTCATCCTGCTGACGACGATGTTCGTGCGCCGGCCGCTCGACTTCTCGGTGTTCCCGTCGCTGCTGCTCGTCGCGACCCTGCTGCGCCTCGGCCTCAACGTCGCCTCGACCCGACTCGTGCTCATGGACGGCTTCGCCGGCGACGTCATCCAGAGCTTCGGGCATGTGGCGGTCGGGGGCTCGGTCGTGATCGGCGCCGTGGTGTTCGTCATCCTCATCGTGATCCAGTTCGTCGTCGTCACGAAGGGCGCCGAGCGGGTCGCCGAGGTCGGCGCGCGGTTCACCCTTGACGCAATGCCCGGCAAGCAGATGGCGATCGATGCGGACCTCGCCGCCGGCCTCATCTCCGACTCCCGGGCGCGCGAGCGACGGGCAGAGGTCGCGAGCGAGGCCGACTTCTACGGCGCGATGGACGGCGCCTCGAAGTTCGTCAAGGGCGACGCGATCGCCGGAATCGTCATCATCTGCGTGAACATCCTCGGCGGGCTCGCCGTGGGCGTGCTGCAGAACGGGCTCGACATCGCGACCGCGGTGCAGAAGTACACGCTGCTCACGATCGGCGACGGGCTCGTCTCGCAGATCCCGGCGCTGCTGATGGCGGTCGCGACCGGCATGATCGTCACCCGCGGCGGGTCCGACGACCAGCTCGGCGCGTCCGCTGCCGCGCAGCTCACCCAGTCGCAGATCGCCCTGTTCATCGCGGGCGCCGCCGCCGTGCTGCTCGGCTTCGTGCCCGGAATGCCGTGGCCGGCGTTCATGATCGTGGGCGCGGGGCTCGCGTTCGCCGGGTGGCGGATGAAGCGCAAGACGGATGCCTCCGCGCGGGCCGCCGAGGCGGCGCAGTCGGTGCCGCGCCCCGGCGGCGACGCACCGGAGGACCTGCTCGACCAGATGCGCGTGCACGCGCTCGAGGTGCTGCTCTCGCCCGACCTCATCGACCTGGTCGGCGGCGGCGCCAACGACCTGCTCGGCCGGGTCAAGTCCCTGCGCCGCAAGATCGCCCTCGAGCTCGGCTTCATCGTGCCGCCCGTGCGCACGCGCGACGCGGTCGATCTGCCCCCTGGCAGCTACGCGATCCGCGTCGCGGGGGTCGAGGCGGGGCGGGGGCAGGCGCCGTCCGGCCGCCTGCTCGCGCTCGGCGACCGGCTCGAGCTGCTGCCGGGCACGGCCACCGTCGAGCCGGTGTTCGGGCTGCCCGGCAAGTGGATCCCCGCCGAGCAGCGGCACGCCGCCGAGCTCGCCGGCGCCACGGTCGTCGATCGCGTGTCGGTCGTCGTGACGCACCTGTCGTCGGTGATCACGGCCAACGCGGCCCGGCTGCTCACGCGCGAGGACGTGCGGGTGCTGACGGACGCCGTGCGCGCCGCCTCGCCGTCCGCGGTCGACGAGCTGATCCCGTCGCCGCTGTCGCTCGCCGAGGTCCAGCGCGTGCTGCAGGGACTGCTCGCCGAGCAGGTCGCGATCAACGACCTGACCCGCATCTACGAGTCGCTCGCGCTCAAGGCGCGCTCGACGACCGAGCCGGAGGCGCTCATCGAGGCCGCCCGCGAGGGCCTCGGCGCGGCGATCGCGGCGCGCTACGTCGACGGCGGGCGGCTGCGGGTGCTGATGATCGAGCCGGGCGCAGAGCAGTCTCTGCTCGAGGCGCTGCGCCCCTCGCCGCTCGGCTCGCAGATCATGCTCGACCCCGTGGTGCACGAGCGGTTCACGACCGCCCTCGCCCGCGAGGTCGAGCAGGCCGCGGCGAACGGGTTCTCCCCCGTTCTCGTGTGCGCGCCGCAGCTGCGCCCCGCGGTGCGCCGCCTGGTCTCCGCGACGGCCGCGGCAGAGCTGCCCGTGCTGTCGTACAGCGAGGCGACGGCCGGCGAGAGCACCACCATCGAGACCGTCGGAGTCGTGCGGCTCGCACCGCAGCCCGCCTCGATAGGCTGAACCCATGCTGGTGCTCACGCGGAAGGTCGGCGAGTCGATCGTCATCGGCGAGGGCATCACGGTGACGATCGTCGACATCAAGGGCGACACGGTGCGCGTGGGCGTCGACGCCCCGCGCGAGGTGAAGGTGCAGCGCTCAGAGGTCCTCGAGCAGATCGCGCGCGAGACGGCGGCCGCCGCAGCTGCCGCGGCAGAGGGCGCCCCAGAGGCCGATCAGGCCTCGGTCCTCGCGCTGCTGCGCCGCCCCCGCGACTGACGCCCGCCCCACCGCACGCCACCCCTCGCAACCCGCGCCCACCCCCGAAGATCGGGCTCGCCCGAGCGTACGCCGGCCCGCAACTCGCGTCCGCCCGTACGCGCACGGCCCGCCGCAACGCACACTGCCCACCAACTGACGCCGCCCCAGGGCACGCTGCCCTGTGGCCCCCGCGCTACCCCTCGTGCGGCCCCTCCGTCAGCACACGCCACCTCGCGGCGTCGCTCCGACATGCCCTCGCGCGCGCACTTGCACGAGAGAACCATTCCTTGCGCCCATGCCCCGAAGGTTCTCCCCCGGCACCAACGGTTCCCCACTGGCACCAACGGTTCCCGGGCAGCACCAATGGTTCTATCGGGACGAAGAATGGTTCCCTCGTGCAAGTGCGCGCGAGGGGACATGCTGTGCCTCACTCACTGATCTGCATGGCGCATTCGGCACCGCAGGATTCACGGGACTCGCGGCACACGCGGCACACGAACCACATCCGGACACAGGCTGCGCAACCCGCAGCTCGCGAGGGCAGCCACCGTTCAGCCTCGCGGGAGGCGCGATCAGTCACGCAGGCGGCAGGCGCGATCACTCGCTCAGCCGTGGCAGGCACGATCAGCCGCTCAGCCTGCCAGCAGCTCGTCGAGGGAGGCGCGCAGGGGCCAGCGCGCCGCGTCGAGCACGAGCTGGGCACCGCGGCGCGAATGCCGGTTCACGACGATCGGCGCGAGCAGGTTGAGCGTCGGCGCCCCGTCGGCGGGGTTCACGACGACGTAGAGCTCGGCGTCGGACGGCTCGCGCAGCCCGAGCGCCTCGATCTGCGCGTCGTCGAGCTCGGGCTGATACGTCGGAAGCGACGCGCCCTCGACGACGAACAGGCGCAGCGGCTCGCTCGCCGAGCGGAGCGTGAACAGCCCGGCATCCACCTCGTCGATGACATATGACGTGCCGGGGATGCCGGCGAGCGGCGCGATCAGCTCGAGGGTGGCGCTCATCGCAGGAAGTCCGTGAGGTTCGTCTGCATCGTGTTGGTGACGACGAGCAGGGCGGCTTGGTACACGTTGTCCCGATTCGTGAGGTCGATGGCGGCTTGGGCGGTGTCGACGTTCTCGACGTCGCTGCGCCGCTGGGTCAGCTGCA
>NZ_JBLRDT010000144.1:0-6385 GCF_057512245.1 Gryllotalpicola sp. CP2-P1 | reverse complement strand
TGGACCTGAGCGACGGACTGGTGCTCGACGCGCGGCGGCTCGCGCAGGCATCCGGCGTGGATCTCGAACTCGACCCCCTCGACGACGACGCGCTGCGCGGGGGAGAGGACCACTCGCTGCTCGCGACGTTCCCGGCGGGCGCACCGCTGCCCGAGGGGTTCCGGCGCATCGGCACGGTGACGCCGGGAACCGGGCGGGTGCTGGTCGGCGGCGACGAGTTCGGCGAGCTCGGCGGGTGGGACCCCTACGAGCAGTGGGACGGCCGGCTCTCGTGACCGTGCCCCCTCACCCGTGCAGCAATATGCTTCGCTCATGACCGATCCGGGGGACCTGCAGAGGCAGGCGGAAGAACTTCAGAAACAGGCGGACGAGCTCAGGCGCCAGGCCGAGGAAGCCCTGCGCGCGGCGCCGGCTGCAGCCGGGCCGCTTGGCCAGGCCGACATCGACAAGATCACGGCGGGCTACGGCTTCACCGACACGAGCCTCGAGCTCGGCGCGCTGCTCAATGGCGAGCCGCTGCCGGACGCGCAGATCCGCATTCCGCTCGGGATGCTGAACCGCCACGGCCTGATCGCGGGGGCGACCGGCACGGGCAAGACGCGCACGCTGCAGGCGATCGTCGAGCAGCTTTCCGCCAACGGGGTCAGCGTGTTCGCGGCCGACATCAAGGGCGACCTCTCGGGCATCCTGGTCGACGGCGAGCCGAGCGACAAGCTCCTCGCCCGCACGAAGGCGATCGGGCAGGACTGGGCGCCCGCGCACTTCCCGACCGAGGTGTTCTCGCTCGGCGGCAAGGGGAAGGGCGTGCCGATCCGCGCGACGATCGCCGGCTTCGGCCCGTTGCTGCTGGCGCGCGTGCTCGGACTCAACGAGGTGCAGGAGTCGAGCCTCGGCCTCGTGTTCCACTATGCGGAAGAGAAGGGGCTCGCCCTGCTCGACCTCGAAGACCTGCGCGCCGTGCTGCAGTACCTCACGAGCGACGAGGGCAAGGCCGAGCTGGCCGGCATCGGCGGCATCTCGCCAGCGACGGCCGGGGTGATTCTGCGCGAGCTCGTCTCGTTCGCGGCCACCGGTGCAGAGGCCTTCTTCGGCGAGCCCGAGATCGACACGGCCGAGTTCCTGCGGCAGGCATCCGACGGCCGCGGCATCGTCAGCCTGCTCGAGGTGCCCGGCGTCGCCGACCAGCCCCAGCTCTACTCGACGTTCCTCATGTGGCTGCTCGCCGACCTCTACAACTCGCTGCCCGAGGTGGGCGACGCGCCGAAGCCGAAGCTCGTGTTCTTCCTCGACGAGGCGCACCTGTTGTTCACGGATGCCAGCAAGGAGTTCATCACCCAGATCACGCAGACCGTGCGGCTGATCCGCTCGAAGGGCGTCGGGGTGTTCTTCGTCACGCAGTCCCCGAAGGACGTGCACGAAGACGTGCTCGCGCAGCTCGGCTCGCGCGTGCAGCACGCGCTGCGTGCCTTCACACCCGACGACGCGAAGGCGCTGCGGGCGACGGTGTCGACGTACCCGAAGTCGGGCTACGACCTCGAAGAGGTGCTCACCTCGCTCGGCACGGGCGAGGCGATCGTCACGGTCATGAACGAGTCCGGCGCGCCGACGCCGGTCGCGTGGACCCGCATGCGTGCGCCGCAGTCGTCGATGACGACCGCACCTGAGGCGGCGATCGACGCCGTCATCGGCGCGTCTCCGCTGATGGCGAAGTACGGCACGTCGATCGACCGCGAGTCGGCCGGCGAGATCCTCACCGCCAAGTTGAACGCCGCGGCCGAGAAGGCGCAGGCCGCGAGCGAGGCGAAGGCGCAGGCGAAGAAGAGCGCGGCGGATGCCCGCGAGCGGAAGGCTCGTCAGACGCAGGCGGCGCAGATCGGCAAGACGGCCGTCAAGGTGCTCACCTCGCGCACCACCCAGACCGTGCTCAAGGGTGTGCTCGACGGCATCTTCGGCACGCGGCGGCGCTAGGCGGCGGGGCTTTCGGCGAACCAGATCGTGGTCTCGCCGTACTTCTTCGGACTTCTCGGGGCGAGTGCGGCGGGCCAGGTCGGCTCGGGGGAGCGGGAGGAGCGCTCGACGACCACGAGCGCGCCCGATGCGAGCAGCGGCACGAGCGCCTCGAGGTCGGCGGCGACGTCCGCGTCGGTGACCTCGTAGGGCGGGTCGCTGAACACCACATCGAAGGGGCCCGTCGCCGAGGCGAGGAACGAGGCGACCGCGCTCTGCACGACGCCGACGGCCCCGGCATCCGATCTCATCGCCCGCGTCACCAGCGCCGCGTTCTGCTTGGCGACGCGCGCAGCCGCCGCGTTCTTCTCGACCAGGACGACGGATGCCGCGCCGCGGCTGGCCGCCTCGAGGCCGAGCGCCCCCGAGCCCGCGTACAGGTCGAGCACGCGCGCGCCGTCGAGCACGTCGCGCGCCTCGAGGGCAGAGAACAGGGCCTCGCGCACCCGGTCGCTCGTGGGCCGCGTTCCCGACTTCGGAACAGTGAGGGTGACGCGCCCCGCGGCGCCCGCGATGATCCGGGTCATATCCACAAGCTACCGTGCGGCACCCGGCGATGTCGTAGCTGTGTTCTAGACTCCGAAGCATGGTCGGTCTCGACGCCAAGCTCAGCGGTGTGATCGGTGGCCGCTCGGCGACGGCCTTCCACAAGGCGTGGGGGCTCGTGACGGTCGCCGACCTGCTGAGCCACTACCCGCGTCGCTACGTGCACCGCGGCGAGCCGACGCCGCTCGACTCGCTGCCGGACGGCGAGGTCGCGACCGTGATCGCCACGGTGCTGCGGGTCACGAGCAAGCCGTTCAAGACCCGGCGCGGCTCGATTCAGACGATCACGATCGGCGACGGCCGCAGCGAGATGACCGCGACGTTCTTCAACCAGCCCTGGCGCGAGAACCAGCTGTCGAAGGGCGACCGCGGCATGTTCTCGGGCAAGGTGACGCGCTTCAAGGGCGAGGCGCAGCTGACGCATCCCGAGATCAAGCTGTTCAGCGAAGACGAAGAGGTGCCAGACCCGGCGGTCGACGTCGAGCGGGCGCGGCAGTGGGCGATCCAGCCGATTCCGGTCTACCCGGCGACCGCGTCGATCCAGAGCTGGAAGGTCGCCGATGCGATCGCGCACGCGCTCGACGTGCTCGATGAGGAAGAGGTGCTCGACCCCGTGCCTGACGCGGTGCGTGCGGAGCACGGTCTGCTCGGCTACCTCGACGCGCTGCGGCTCATCCACCTGCCGCAGACCGACAGCGACTGGCGCCGCGCCCGCGACACGCTGCGCTTCCACGAGGCATTCGTGCTGCAGACGGCGCTGCTGCAGCAGCGCGCCGTGAGTCGCTCGGCGCACACCGTGCCCCGAAAGGCGATTCCCGGCGGCTTCGCCGAGCGACTCGACGAGGCGCTGCCGTTCGAGCTCACGCCCGACCAGAGCCTCGTCGGCGCCGAGCTCGCCTTCGACCTCGCGCGCGACGTGCCGATGAACCGGCTGGTGCAGGGCGAGGTCGGCAGTGGCAAGACGCTCGTCGCGGTGCGTGCGATGGCGACGGTGGCCGACTCCGGCGGCCAGTCCGCGCTGCTGGCGCCGACCGAAGTGCTCGCGGCGCAGCACCTGCGGTCGATCGTGCGGGCGCTCGGCCCCGAGCTGTCGGCCGAGCTCATGCCCACGCTGCTCACCGGCCAGCTGAGCGCGGCCCAGCGGAAGAAGGCGCTGCTGCGCATCGTGACGGGGCAGGCGCGCATCGTCGTCGGCACGCACGCCCTGCTCTCCGACGCGGTCGAGTTCTTCGACCTCGGTCTCGTCGTGGTCGACGAGCAGCACCGCTTCGGCGTCGAGCAGCGCGAGACACTGCGCGCGAAGGGCAAGACGCCCCCGCATCTGCTGGTGCTCACCGCCACGCCGATTCCGCGCACCGTGGCGATGACGGTCTTCGGCGACCTCGACATCTCGACGATCCGCCAGCTGCCCATGGGGCGTCAGGGCATCGAGAGCTTCGTCGTGCCGCTCGCCGAGCGCCCCGACTGGTTCCCGAACGTGTGGAAGCGCGCCAAGCAGGAGATCGATCAGGGGCGGCAGGTGTTCGTCGTCTGCCCCGCCATCAGCCCGAAAGACGTCGAAGAGGGCGACGAGCTGGACGAGGGCGAAGACGGGGCGGAGGTCTCGGCGAGGCATCCCATCGCCAATGTCGTCGACGTCTTCGGGCATCTCGAGCAGCGCCCCGACCTCGAGGGCGTGCGCATGGGCATGCTGCACGGGCGCATGAGCTCCGATGAGAAAGACGAGGTGATGGCTGCGTTCGGGCGGCGCGAGCTCGACCTGATCGTCGCGACGACGGTGATCGAGGTGGGCGTCGACGTGCCCAACGCATCGACGATGATCGTGCTCGACGCCGAGCGCTTCGGCGTGAGCCAGTTGCACCAGCTGCGCGGTCGCGTCGGCCGCGGCAGCGTTCCGGGGGTCTGTCTGTTCGTGACGTCTGCCGAGCACGACACCCTCGCGCGCGACCGCGTCGAGGCCGTCGCCGCGAATCTCGACGGCTTCGAGCTCGCGCAGATCGACCTCGAGCTGCGCCGCGAGGGCGACGTGCTGGGGGCGCGCCAGTCGGGCGGGCGCTCGTCGCTGCGACTGCTGCGCGTCGCGATCGACGGCGAGGTCATCGGGCAGGCGCGTGCGGCCGCGGCATCCGTGATCGACAGCGACCCGACGCTGCGGAAGCACGCGCCGCTCAAAGAGGCGGTCGACCGGCGGCTCGACGAGTCCGAGCGCGAGTTCCTCTCCAAAGGCTGAGTACGCGGAATGAGAGCCGCTCAGCACCGGTTCGGCGCGGTTAGGCTGAAACCCTATGAGCAGGCTCGCCGTCGTACCGGGCTCATTCGACCCGGTCACCCTGGGGCACCTCGATGTCATCGAACGCGCCGCGCGCCTGTTCGACGACGTCCACGTGCTGGTCGTCCACAACCCCGAGAAGCCCGGCGGGCTGCTGAGCGCCGACGAGCGGGTCGCGGTGATCGAGCAGGCCGTGGCCGACGCCGGACTGCCCGGGTCGATCACCGTGACGCAGTACTCGTCGGGCCTCCTCGCCGACTACTGCACCCAGGTCGGGGCGACGGCACTCGTAAAGGGCATTCGCTCGCACACCGATCTGGTGTATGAGACTCCTATGGCCATCGTGAACGAGCACCTCGCCGGCGTCGAGACGGTGTTCGTGCTGCCTCGCCCCGAGCACGCGCAGGTGTCGAGCACCCTCGTGCGACAGGTGATCTCGCTCGGCGGCGACGTCGGCCCCTACGTGCCCGCGGCAGTACTCGCGGCGGTGGCCTCCCGATGACCACGGTGCCGACCCCGGCGGCGACGGGCCAGACCGCTTCGCTTGCGGCCGCGGCCCTCGCCGAGGCATCCGAGCGCATCATCGCGAGCGTCGAGCGCGTGATCGACGGCAAGCACGAGCAGGTCGTCACCGCGCTCACGGTGCTGCTCGCCGAAGGGCACTTGCTCATCGAGGACGTGCCCGGTGTCGGCAAGACGATGCTCGCCCGCTCGCTCGCGCGGGCCGTGGGCGGCACGATCAGCCGCATCCAGTTCACGCCCGATCTGCTGCCGAGCGACGTGACCGGCGTCAGCGTGTTCAACCAGGCCACGCGCGAGTTCGAGTTCAAGCCGGGCACTGTGTTCGCGAACATCGTCATCGGCGACGAGATCAACCGGGCGAGCCCGAAGACGCAGTCCGCGCTGCTCGAGGCGATGGAGGAGCGCCAGGTCTCCGTCGACGGCGGCACCTACCCGCTCGCCCGCCCGTTCATCGTCGTCGCGACCCAGAACCCCATCGAGATGGAGGGCACGTACGCGCTTCCCGAGGCGCAGCGCGACCGCTTCATGGCGCGCGTGGCGATGGGCTATCCGGATGCCGCGAGCGAGGTCGACATGCTGGGCGCGCGCGACCTCGTGAACCCGATCGACGCGATCGAGCCGGTCGTCGACCTCGACACACTGCGTCAGATGCTCGCCGGCGTGCGGGCCGTCTTCACGTCAGCCGCCGTCAAGCAGTACGCGGTCGCGATCGCCCGCGCCACGCGCGATGACCAGGACATCAGGCTCGGAGCGAGCCCGCGCGCGACGCTGCAGCTCGTGCGCGCCGCGAAGGCGCGGGCGGCGATCGCGGGTCGCGAGTTCGTGCTTCCCGACGACATCGACGCCCTCGCGGTGCCGGTGCTCGCACACCGCCTGCTGCCGACGAGTCGCGCGCTCGGGCGCCGCCACGAGGGCACCGCGCTCGTGGCCGACGTGGTCGAGCGCATCGTCGCCGCGACCCCGGTTCCCTCGGGCCACTAGGTGAACGCCGTGTCCCGACCGGTCCCAACGCTGCGCGGCTGGGTCGTGGGTGCGGCAGGC
>NZ_JBLRDT010000143.1:0-6455 GCF_057512245.1 Gryllotalpicola sp. CP2-P1 | reverse complement strand
CGTGCTCGTCGGGTCGGCGGCGCCTCTGCCCGAGAAGTGGCTGCCGCGGCTGATGGCGGCAGGGCCGCACCCCGCCGTCGCGGTGCTCGGCTCAGACTTCGAGGACTTCGCGCGCGGCGGCCTGATCGTGACCGACGCGACCGCGACGCCGTCGCCCCCGCCGGCCCGCTCGATCTTCCAGGTGAAGCCGGGAAAGTAGCGCGTGGCATGCCGCGCTCGCGCAGCCTGCGTGGTTAGCCTGCCCGCGTGAGCAGCATCATCCTCGGCTACGACCCTGAAACACTTCGTGAGCGCGTGGACCTGGTCGAGGTCGGCCGCCGCCTGGCCGAGCTCGGCGAGCTGCGCAGCCGCGATGCGCTGTGCGAGAAGGCGTGGCTGCTCAAGGTCGGCGGCTCGCTCGACGATGCGCTGGATGTCGCGAACGAGGCGTACCGCCTGGCGCGGTTCACGGGCGATCGACGCTCGCTGCAGCGCCCGCGGATGATCCGGGCGCAGGTGCTGCAGTACCAGGGCCGCTACGACGAGGCCGTCAGCGAGCTCACCGCCTGCATCGAAGAGGCGCGCACCCACGAGTGGCACGAGCTCGAGGCCTTCGGGCTGCAGCACCGCGGCAAGGTGCTGTTCGACGAGGGCGACGACGAGGCGGCGGTCGCCGACTTCACCGAGTCGCTGCGGCTGCGCACCGAAGCGGGCGCGCCGGCCGACCAGATCGAGTCGGCCCAGTTCGCCCTCGAGACGGCGAAGCGCCGCCTCGAATCCAATGTCGTACCTTTGTTCTAGCCTCACCGCATGGCTGAACTCTCTCGGGTGAGCGTCTGGGCGAACGCACTCATCGCCCTGCATCTCGACCCCTCGTGGACGTTCGCGTTCGACAACGCGAAGAAGCGCGCGGGGCTGTGCGACTACACGCACAAACGGATTTCTGTCTCTCGCTACCTCGCCGCGAGCTGGCCCGACGACGACGTGCACCAGACGCTGCTGCACGAGGTCGCGCACGCGCTGGCGGGGCCGGCCGCCGGGCACGGGGCGCTGTGGAAGCGGACGGCCGCCTCGATCGGCTACGTCGGCGGCCGCACGCACGACGGGCCGACGCCGACCGAGCTCGCGCCCTGGGTCGGCACCTGCCCCAACGGGCACGTGCACTACCGGCACCGCCGGCCCGCGCGCGACCTGTCCTGCGGGAAGTGCTCCCGCTCGTTCTCGCGGGCGTTCCTGATCAGCTGGACTCGGCGCGAGATCTCGGCGGCGGTGCGGAAGGCAGCCGCGCAGGCGCGCTGAGAGTCCGTGCCCGCCTGAGGCGGAGTCCGCGCTGGCTCGCGATGATGCCGGCGATGACGACGAGACCGCCGACGGGCTCGTACCACTGCACCGTCTCGCCGAGGACCAGCACCCCGAGCACGACGCCGACGACCGGCGCGAGATAGGTGACCGTCGAGGCGCGGGCGGCGCCCCACTCGCCGAGCACGCGGTAGTACCAGATGTATGCGATGCCGGTTCCGAGCACACCGAGGGCCGCGATCGACAGGACGACAGGGGCGCTGACCCCGATCGGGTCGAGCCCGCCGAAGGGAAGAAGAACCAGGGCGAGCGGCGCGGCGAGGCAGATCTCCATCGCCGAGAGCGTGAGCGATTCCACTCCCCTGCCGAAGACGAAACGGCGCAGATACAGCCCCGAGAATCCGTAGCAGAGCGTCGCCCCGAGGCAGGCGATCTGCCCGGGCAGACTGCCCGCGAGGTCAGCCGAGCCGATCAGCTGCCACGGCGCGCTCAGCACGAGCACCCCGAGGATGCCGATGACCACTCCGCCCGACTGCGCCCTGCTGAGGCGCTCCGACCGCAGCAGGAGCGGGGTCAGCAGCAGGGTCATGATCGGGGTCGTGGCGTTGTAGATGCTGGCGAGCCCGCTCGGCACGGTCTGCTCGGCCCAGGCGAACAGCGCGTACGGCGCAACACCGAACGTGATCGCGACGACGACCATGTGGCCCCAGAGCTTCAGGTCGCGCGGCCACCGGCGCCGGGTCACGAGCATCACGGCGGCGAGCGTCAGAGCGCCGAACCAGACCCGCCCGATGACGACCTGGCCGGGCGCGAGTCCCGCGAGCCCGAGCTTCATGAAGAGGAAGCTCGCGCCCCACACGAGCGCGAGCGCGAGGAACGCCACGAGGGTCCCGCGGGTGTTGCCTGCTGCCTGCATGCGGCCTATCGTCGAGGCATCCGTCGCCATGAGGCAAATGAATCTGCTTCATCGCCAGATGAGGGGTACTTATGGGGGTCACTCTGCCGCAGCTGCGCGCGCTGGTCACGGTCGTCGACCGTGCGTCGTTCACGGATGCCGCGGCGCAGCTCGGCATCAGCCAGTCGGCCGTCTCGCACGCCGTCTCCGGACTCGAGCGCGAGGTCGGCGGCCGGGTGCTGCAGCGCGACGGGGGCGTCACCCTGACCGTTCTGGGCAGGCGGGTTCTCGACCATGCGCGTGCGGCGCTGGCATCCGTCGCCGCCCTCGAGAGCGCGGTCAAGCAGGACGGCACGCTCGCCGGCGTCGTGCGCCTCGGCGCCGTCGCGACCGTGTGCCAGGGTCTGCTGCCCGAGCTGCTGCCGCTGTGGGCGGCCAAGCTGCCCAATGTCGACGTGCAGATCTACGAGGGCGACGACGACGAGATGCCCGAGTGGCTCGAGGCTGGGGTCGTCGAGGCGGCGATCCTGGTCGAGCCGTCGCCCCAGCCCGCCGGCGGCAAGCTTGTCGCGACCGACGAGTTCGCCGCGGTCGTGCGCTGCGACCATCCGCTGGCGGAGCTCGAGGGGATTCCGCTCGCGGAGCTGGCCGTCGACGGGCTGATCGTGTCGACCGGCGGGTGCGAGGGGCACGTCAAGCGCATGCACGAGGACGAGGGGCTCGAGTACGCGTTCTCGCACCGCGTGCGCGAGATGAGCACGCTGTTCCGCATGGTCGAGCAGGGCATGGGGGTCGCGATCGTGCCGTCGCTCGGTCGCGGCATGCTGCCGGGCGACCTCGTCATGAAGCCGCTCGTGAAGCCGCGGCCGCGCCGGCTCGTGCTCTCGGGGCCGGCGTCTCGGCCGTGGCATCCGCTCGCTCAGGCGCTCGTCGACGCGCTGTGAACCTGTTCCCTTTCCGGACAAACGCGCCCGCGGCAGCGCGCGCATTTGTCCGGAACGGGAACTAGTCGACGACGGTGACGTCCTTCCAGAACGCGACGTAGTTCGAGAAGTCCTTGCCGACGCGGTCGAAGGCCGTCGGGTACGGGGTCGGGTAGCTCCACGCCCGGTCGGGGTATGCCTGACCGTCGACGGTGACGGTGAAGTACTGGCACTCTCCCTTCCACGGGCAGGTGTAGGGCGTCGGGCTGGTGCTCAGGTACTGCTCGTTGACGGATGCCGGCGGGAAGTACCAGTTCCCCTCGATGCGGATGAGGTCCTCTTCGGGGGCCTCGGCGATGACGGTGTCTCCCAGAAGTGCTTTCATGCCTGCGCGAACCACTGCGCCGCGTGCGCTATTCCGGTATCGGCTCGGCGCGGAAGACGCCGTCGCGCATGACCGGCACGGTCTGCGAGACATCGAGCTGCGCGGCGATCCTGACGTCGTCGAGCTGGCCGACCGCTGCGAGCTCGCGGGCGCTGACGGATGCCGTGAGCAGATGGCGAACCGCCCCTCGCATGGCGTCGAAGGACGCCGCGGCGACGGCGGCTTCCGGCGAGCATGCGTCGATGCCCTGGGCCGCGAGCGCGCCGATGACCGCGCCGGCGGCGAGCTGATCTTCGACGGCCGGCCGCAGGGTGTCGTCGGCGCGGCGCTCGCCCGAGGCGACGACCGCGACGGTCGCGCGATGGCCGAGCTGCTGCTGGTAGGCGAGCACCCAGCGGGCGACCGCCGAGAAGTTGCGCAGGTTGGCCGCCACGACGGGGACGCCGTAGCCTGCGGCATCCGCCGCCACGCGCGACCCGTTCAGCGAGATCACCACCGCGCGCGGCGCGCCGAACTCGGCGATCTTCTCGGCCGTCATGCTCGTCGGCGACAGTGAGAGACCCGGGTCGCCGCGGCGAGCGGCGAGCTTCGCGCCGACCGTGGCCGCGTACTCAGCGGCGGCCTCGCGGTCGAGGTTCGGGAACGGCTCGATCTCGAGGCCCTGGCCCGTGGCGAGCTCGACGGTCGTCGTGAACGAGATCGTGTCGATGAAGACGATCACCCCGGCGCCCGGGGCGATGCTGCGCAGGCCCTCGATGCCCCAGTCGAATCGCACCTCGTAGCTCTGCTGGGTGTGCTCGGCCGGCTGGGGTTGGGGCATGCGTTCCAGCCTATTCGGGCGCCCAGGGGCAGACTGAGAGCATGACGGATGCCGCCCGCACTGCGCTCGAAACCCTCGACTGGCGCCGGCTCACCTTTGAGCTCTACGAGATCACGCGACTCGCGGCCGAGAGCGACGGGCCGGCCGAGGCGCATGCGTTCTGGAAGCTGAGCCGCGACCGGATGCTGGCGACGCACCCGGCCTCGGCGATCCTGCCCGAGGAGCGGGAGTCGTTCACCGGCGTGCCCGTCGCGCCCTACGACCCGGCCTGGCGGTTCGAGGTCGAGATCGAGCCGGCCGCCGAGCCGCGGCACTGGGACGTCGAAACCGGCACCGACGGGGTCGTTCCGTTCGAGCTGCTCGGGCGGGCCGTGCTGCCCGGCGTCGGGTCGCTCGACGTGTGGCGGCTGCGGTCCTACGGCGGCGGGCTGTTCATTCCCGTCAAGGATGCGCTGGCCGGGAAGCCCGGCGGCACCTATGGGGGCGGGCGCTACCTCGTGGACACCGTGAAGGGGGCGTGGCTCGGCGGCTCCGCGGGAGGAGGGGGTCTCGATACGCCCGGCTTCGCGCGGGCTACTCGACCAGCGGAGGGAAGGCCGACCGTCGTGCTCGACTTCAACTTCGCCTACAACCCCTCGTGCGCATACGACCCGGCGTGGGCCTGCCCGCTCGCGCTGCCGAGCAACACGCTGTCTGTCGAGGTTCCGGTGGGCGAGCGGATGCCGTAAGCGGCCGCCGTCCGGCCGCACAGCTTCCATCACCTAGACTGAACCAGTCGCGAGCGAAGTCTTCGCCCGCACCCGCGTCGTGATTCGACCCTCAGTCTTTTCAGACGGCGCACCGCGCTGGCACCCGCCCGCGTGCGACCGAACCTCCCCGCTTTCTGCGCCGACCTTGGCGTGCGCGGGCTTATGCCCCGAAAGGCATACATCTTCATGACTTCTTTCGCCGAACTCGGCGTGCCCGCCCCCATCGTCTCCGCGCTCGCGGCGGCCGACCGCACCGAGGCGTTCCCGATCCAGGTCGCCACGCTGCCCGACTCGCTGAAGGGCCGCGACGTGCTCGGCCGCGGCAAGACCGGCTCTGGCAAGACCATCGCGTTCTCGGTTCCGCTTGCGGCACGGCTGGGCGCGGCATCCGACACGAATTCCGGCCGGCCCGCGCGCGGCCGCACGGCGCGCGGCCTCGTGCTCGCGCCGACCCGCGAACTCGCGACGCAGATCGACAACACGCTCGCTCCGCTCGCGCAGAGCGTCGGGCTCACCACGACGGTCATCTACGGCGGCGTCAGCCAGAAGCGACAGGAGGACGCGCTGCGCGCCGGCGTCGACATCATCGTCGCGACGCCGGGCCGCCTCGACGACCTGCTGAAGCAGGGGGTGCTGTCGCTCGACGGCATCCGCATCACGGTCCTCGACGAGGCCGACCACATGGCCGACCTGGGCTTCCTGCCCGTCGTCACCCGCATCCTCGACAAGACGCCCAAGGGCGGCCAGCACATGCTGTTCTCGGCCACGCTCGACAACGGCGTGGACAAGCTCGTGAAGCGCTACCTGCGCGACGAGATCCTGCACTCGGTCGACGAGGCCACCTCGCACGTCTCGGCCATGACGCACCACGTCTTCGCGGTCGAGTCGACCGCGGGCAAGGACGCGCTCGTGCGCACGCTCGCCCGCGGTGCCGGCAAGCGCATCCTCTTCATGCGCACCAAGCACCAGGCCAAGAAGCTCGCGAAGAAGCTGACCGAGGGCGGCATCCCTGCCGTCGACCTGCACGGCAACCTGTCGCAGAACGCCCGCGACCGGAACCTCGCGGCCTTCCACGACGGCTCCGTCCGCGTTCTGGTCGCCACCGACGTCGCGGCCCGCGGCGTGCACATCGACGACGTCGAACTCGTCGTGCACGTCGATCCGCCCATGGAGCACAAGGCGTACCTGCACCGCTCCGGCCGCACCGCCCGCGCCGGCTCGGCCGGCGATGTCGTCACGATCGCGCTGCCCGAGCAGCACCGCGACCTGCGCGACCTGCTGCGCAAGGCCGCCATCAAGGTCGATTTCGAGCAGGTGACGGATGCCTCACCGCAGGTGCTCTCGCTCGTCGGCTCGCCCGTCGCGCTCGTTCCGTACGTGAAGCCCGAGGCGCCCGTGCGCGGCC
>NZ_JBLRDT010000142.1:0-6648 GCF_057512245.1 Gryllotalpicola sp. CP2-P1 | reverse complement strand
AACTTCAACGCCGTGCCGGTCGACGTCGACCGGCTGCAGCGCACCGGCGAATCCGGCCCGCTCGTCATGCGCGAGGGCGTGGCGTTCGTGCGCTGGAGCGCCACCCAGCCCGAGGCCCTTGCAGAGCTCTCGGGATATCTCATGGACCGGGCCGAGCTGCTCGCGCACCCGCCGAGCGGCGCCGGGTAGCGGTTTCGTTGCAGCTTCGTGTCCGAAGATGACAGCAGAGATGCGGCTACCTCGTCGTAGCCTCTTGTGAGCGTATGTCGATTAACGTGGCAGCAACGCCGACAGGGGGAAAGACAGCATGACCGAGAACGTGACCGGTGCCGAGAACGCGGCCGTGGGCGCAACCGCCCGGACTGCGACGCTCGACGCCTCGGCCACCGCCGGCTCCCAGCCGACCTGGATCTCGGTCGAGCACCCGCCGCGCAAGAAGCACCTCGGTCTCTGGTTCGGCATCCCCGGCGGGTTCGTCGCCGCGGCCGCCGTGGCCGCCTCCCTCCTCCTCATCGCCCCCGGCGTGACCGTCGCCGGCGCCTCGGTCGGCCTCACCACCCCGGGCGGCGCTCGCCAGGCCATCGAAGACCGCCTCGCCGACCTCACGATCCACATCGGCGATGCGACGCTCACCGCCGCTCAGCTCGGCGCGACCGTCGACGCGACGTCGCTCGCCGCCGATGCGCACAGCGAGCACCCCCTGTGGAACGTCACGGCGTGGAATCCGCAGCCCTCCGCCGGCAAGGTCACGATCGACCCGGCCGTGGCCCTTCCGGCGCTGAGGCAGGCCGCGCCGCAGCTCTTCTCCGATGCGACCGACGCCGGCGTCGTGTTCGACACCAAGTCCGGGAAGTTCACCGCCACCGCGGCCGAGCCCGGCCGCGGCGTCGACGTCGCGGCGCTCGCGACCAGCCTGACCGACGCACTCGGCTCCCCCACGGGCACCGCCCTCGGGCTCGGCGCAGCACCCGCCACGGCGTCCTCGGTGACGCTGCACCCGAAGCAGACCGAGGTCGACGCCGCCGCCACGACCGCGAAGGCCCAGTCGTTCGCCGACAAGCTCAACGCCCAGGCCGACTCGGCCGGGTTCTATCTGCAGGGCACGCGTGCCGCAGCGGTGTCGCTCGCCACCGTCGCCTCGTGGATGGAGATCAAGGCCGACCCGACGACGGGCGAGTTCTCGGTCACGCCGAAGCAGGCGGCCATCAACGCGGCCGTGGCCGACCTGCCCGCAAAGGTCAACAAGTCGGCGCAGAACGCCACGGTCGTCACCAACTCGGCCGGCAAGACGCTGCGCGTCGTCCAGCAGGGCCACGACGGCTTCGGCATCAGCTCGACCGACGGCGTCGCCGCGCAGATCGCAACAGACCTCACGAACTCGAACCTCAAGTTCTCGCTCCAGGGCGAGGTGCAGAAGTACACGACGACCACCGTCTTCCGCCGCCTCGAGGTCGACAAGAGCGCCGGCATGACCTACCTGTACGAGGGCCCGAAGGCCGGGCAGGAGAAGCTGATCGCGACCTACCCGATCGCGATCGGAAAGCCCGGTCACGACACCCGCGATGGCCACTACACCGTCTACACCCAGCTGCCCACGCAGGACATGGGCAACTGCGATGGGAAGCACCCGCAGTTCGACTACTGCACGAAGAACGTGCCGTGGATCTCGTACTTCGACGGCGACCAGGGCTTCCACGGCACCTACTGGCACAACAACTTCGGCCCCGGCGCGCGCATGAGCCACGGCTGCGTGAACATGCGCATCGCCGACGCCCTGACCGTCTACAAGTTCGCGCAGGTGGGCACCGAGGTGTGGGTGCACGAGTAGGCCGACGGCGCCGGAGCGGCTCACTGCCCGGGCGGCCCACTGCCCGGGCCACCGGCGCCACCCGACCCGCCAGACGGGCCGAAGCCGCCGCTCGTGCTGCCGCCGAGGCGGCTGCTGCTCGAGCTCGAGGTGCTGTCGCTGCTCGTCGTGGAGGACAGATCGGCCAACTCGACCTGATCGCCTGCGGCGAGCCCCGAGGTGATCTGGGTGCGGTCGGACCCGACTGCGCCGACCTCGACACTCGTGGTGACGAGCTTGCCGTTCTTCACGACGTAGACGGTGTACTTATCACCCGAGGCGACGTGCACCGCCGAGCTCGGAACGCTCAGCACGTCCTTCGCGGTCGTGATGCTGACGTCGAGGTTCGCCGAGGCACCGTTGAGCAGCGCAGCATCCGTGTCGTCGAGCTTGATCTTCACGTCGTAGCTCGGCGTGCTTGAGTCACTCGCAGTGTTGAGGACACCGATCGAGCTGACGGCGCCCGTGAGCTTTGCGCTCACACCTGAGACGGTGGCGGATGCCTGCTGCCCCACTTTCAGCGCCCCGATGCCCGTCACCCCGACGCTCGTGTCGACGACCCAGCCGTTGTCGCCGACGACCGTGATCGTCTCAGTGCTGGAGCTCGCGGTGACACTCTCGCCCGCGCTCAGTGACACGGATGCGACCGTTCCGCCGATAGGCGTCGTGAGCGTGGCCATGGTGAGGTTCTCCTGCGCGACGGCGAGCTGCGCCTTCGCACTGGTGACCGCGGCCTCATCGGCGACGATCTGCTCGGCGGATGCCGCGGTCGAGGCCTGGCCGGTGCCGGTGGCTGCGCCAGAGCCCGAGCCCGAGCCCGAGCCCGTCGCCGAGCTTCCCGAGCCGGCGGAGCCGGAACCCGACGCTGCCCCCGAGTCAGAGCCGCCGGTCGTCGGCGCCTGGCTGCTGCCGGAACCTGCACTGCCGGAGCTGCTCGAGCCGCCGGAGCCGGCGCTGCCGCTCGACGGCTCCGCCGCGGAGCTCGCGGCGTCCTGCAGCGCCGTCACGGCGGTGGTGAGCGCCGTCTCGTCGGAGGTGAGCTGCGAGCCGAGGCCCTTCAGGTTCGTGAGCGTCGTGCCGAGATCGGAGATCCCGGTGGCGACGTCGGTGCCGGCCGACGCCCCGTCGGCCGGCGTCCCGCCGCCCGTGAGCGCGGTCGCGACCGCCGCCTGGCAGCTCGCGAGGTCGTTCTGGGCCTGTGTGAGGTCGTCGGCGGAGTCGGCCGTGTCTTCGGCGAAGGCGGCGCACGCACTGGTCGAGGCATCCGTGCCGAGCAGCGCGTTCAGCGTCGTCTGGACGGCACTGATCTCGGTCTGCGTGTTGGTGACGGCATCCGTCAGCTCGTCGTAGTCCGCGATCAGCGCCTTCTGCGCCGCCTGCACCGCCGCGATCTGCGTCGCGAGCGACGTCGAGCTCGACGAGGTCCTCGCCGCGATCGTCACATAGACGGTCGTGACGATCTTCTCGGCGCTCGACGCGGACGATTCTGACGAGGCGGTCGCCGCGGACGAGGTGCTCGACGAGGACGAGGTGCTCGACGTCGAGGTCTGCGAGTCCTCGTCGGATTCCAGCGTCTGCTCCGCCGTGGTGACGGCCTGCTCGGCGCTCGTGATCGCGTCCTCGAGCGAGTCCGTGTCGAGCGTCGCGAGCGTCGCGCCCGCTTTCACGGTCTGGCCGACCTTCACCTTCACCGCCGAGACGGTGCCTGCGACCTGGAAGGACTGCTCAGCCTCGGACGCCGAGGCGACGGTGCCGCTCAGTGTGGAGGTCTGCACGACATCGGCCTTCGCGGCCGTCGCCGTGCGGTAGCCGGGGCCGCTGCCGGCGAGTTGCGCATAGGCGGTTCCGCCCGCGGCCACGGCGAGCACGACGCCGACGGCCGTGCCGATGACGATGCGCTTGCGGCGCCGAGCGCGACGCCGGCGAAGTTCCCGGGACTCAGCCATTCGTGCTGCCTCCGTCCGAGCTGTCGTTGCCGCTGCCACCGGGGCCGCCCTGGCCGCCAGGGCCACCGGCACCGCCGAAGCCCGAGGCGCAACTGCCGTCCGAGTCCGGCGCGCTCACGGTGATCGACGTCGCGCTGACCGTGCCCGAGTCGTCCGCCTTGCCCTGCACGGCAGCGCACTGGCCGACGACGAGCGCGGAGCTCGAGGTGGTCTGCTGCTTGGTGTAGGTGGTGGACGAGGTGACGGTGACCTTCTTGGTCGAGGTCTTCTTCGTCTGCGGGTTCGTCACCTTGACGGTGATCGTGTCGCCGCTGACCGCGGTGACCTCGCCGCTGGTCGGTGCCGTGAAGTTCCCGGATGGGCCCGAGCCCTTCGCCGCTGAGGGCATGCCGCTCGGCATATCGCTCGGGCGGGACGCGGAGCCCGAGCCGCCACCGCTCGGTGCACCGCCGCCGCCCAAGCCGGTGGTGCAGCTGCCGTCGACCGCGGCGGTGATGCTGACCGAGGTGATGCCCGCTGCCGAGCTCGACGATGAAGAACTCGAACTCGACGTGCTGGGCATCGACGAGGCCGTGATGCACGAGCCGACCGTGACGTCGGAGAGCGAGGCGGTGGCGTTCGTGAGGATGCTGGTGCTCGAGTTGTAGCTGACCGCCGTCTGCGAGGAGCTGTCCTGCACCTGGAGTGTCGTGCCGTCGATCGCGGCGATCTCGCCCGAGACGCCGCCGCGCTGCCCGCCGGACCCGCCCTGCTGGGCGGTGGAGCCGGAGTCGGACTTCGACGAGGTTCCGGAGGAGGTCGAGTTGGAGCTGCAGCCCGCGAGCGTCAGCACGGCGGCCGCGGCGAGCGCAGCGCCGATGGCGAAGGGGGTTTTCCGGGTCATGTTCTTCTCCTTGATTCCGTACGTGTTCGACTTATTCGGTGCGCAGCGCGTCGATCGGGGCGAGCCGGGCGGCGCGGGTGGCGGGGTAGACGCCGAAGACCAGGCCGATGCCGATCGCGACGACGAGAGAGAGTCCGACGGCGGCGCCGCTGATGACGATCGTCGAGCCGATGGCGGCGGGCAGGGTGAGGGCTGCGAGGACGCCGAGGCCGGCCCCGACGATGCCGCCGGTGAGTCCGAGGATGGCGGCCTCGACGAGGAACTGGTTCCTGATCGCCCCGGGTGGCGCGCCGAGCGCCTTCCGCAGGCCGATCTCGCGCGTTCGCTCCGAGACCGAGACGAGCATGATGTTCATCACTCCGATGCCGCCGACCAGCAGCGACAGCGCCGCGATGCCCGTCAGCAGCACGGTGAGCGTCTTGTAGACGCTGGTCGCCGTGGACACGAGCGCGTTCTGGCTCGAGATGCTGAAGTCCGCGTCGGACGAGTCGGTGATGTCGTGTCGGTTCAGCAGGAGGCTCTTCGCCTCCTGATAGGCCGCGGGAAGGGCATCCGCCGAGGTCGCCTGCAGATAGACGGTCGAGACCGAGTTCGCCGAGGTGCCGCCGACCAGGTCCTGCTGCATCGTCGAGAGCGGCACGAGCGCAAGGTCGTCGAGGTCCGTCGTCGAGCTCGAGCCGGTGGGAGCAAGCACGCCGACGACCTCGAAGCTCTGCGAGTCGATGGTCACCGACTGACCGACGACACTGGTTGAGCCGAACAGCTCGTCGGCGGTCTCGCTGCCGAGCACGACGACGGCCGCGTTCGCATTCACCTGCGCCTGCGTGATGAACGAGCCGGATTCCAGGGTGCGGCTGCGCACCGACTTATACGACGGTGTGACGCCGTCGACCGTGGTCGTCCAGTTGGTCGATCCGGCGGTGAGCTCATCGGAGCTCGACTTCTCGGCATCGACCGCCCTGATGTCGGGCGCGTTCGACTTCTCCGCCAGCGCGTTCGCGTCGGCGAGGGTGAGCGTCGAACCGGTGCCGAAGCCGCCGCGCACGCCGGTCGACGAGGTCGTCGACCCGGGCGAGACGATCAGCAGATTCGAGCCGAGCGAGGAGATCTGGCTGGACACGTCCTTCTGAGTGCCGAGGCCGAGCCCGACCGTCAGGATCACGGCGGCAATGCCGATCAGGATGCCGACGACGGTCAGGATGGAGCGCATTCGATGCGCGTTGATGGCGAACCAGCTGGTTCGCAGGGTCTCCTGCCAGTTCATGCCGCCGTCAGCTCCTCAGCCGTGATCAGGCCGTCGCGCACGTGCACGACCCGGCGGGCGCGCTGGGCGACCTCGTTCTCGTGGGTGATGAGGACGATGGTGCGGCCCGCCGCGTGCAGCTGGTCGAACAGCGCCAGCACGTCCGCAGTCGAAACCGAGTCGAGGTTTCCCGTCGGCTCGTCGGCGAGAATCATGGTCGGCTCTGTGACGAGGGCGCGCGCCACAGCGACGCGCTGCTGTTGCCCGCCGGAGAGCTGGCCCGGCTTGTTGTTGACGCGGTCGCCGAGGCCGACCCGCTCGAGGGCGGCGACGGCGCGCTGCCGGCGCTCCTCTCGCGGGACACCCGCGTAGATGAGCGGCAGCTCGACGTTCCGCCAGGCCGACAGGCTCGGCAGCAGGTGGAACTGCTGGAACACGAACCCGATGCGCTTGTTGCGGATGTCGGCGAGGTCCTCCTCGTCGAGTTGCTCGACGTCGTCGCCGGCGAGCCGGTAGCTGCCACGGGTGAGGGTGTCGAGGCATCCGAGAACGTTCATGACAGTGGACTTGCCGGAGCCGCTCGGGCCCACGACGGCGACGTACTCGCCCTCGCGGATCGCGAGGTCGATGCCGCGCAGAGCCTCGAACTCGATCGTGCCGGTCTTGTAGGTCTTGCCGGCGCCCAGCAGCTCGATGACGGGGCCGCGGGAAGGAGTCGGGACGCCCATGT
>NZ_JBLRDT010000141.1:0-6665 GCF_057512245.1 Gryllotalpicola sp. CP2-P1 | reverse complement strand
CGTCGAGCGGGCGAGCAGCTCGTCTGGCAGCAGGTCGGAGAAGAGATGGCGCATCACGGCCGTGCGGCCGGCGAATCCCCACCGGCCTCCCTCCGCGGCGAGCGCGCGCACGAAGCGGGGCGCGAGCAGCGGGTGCGCGATGCGCACGTCGTGGTCGTCTGCGGCCCTCTGATAGTTGCGCGCGAGCACGTCGGGAACGCGGCGCCCCAGCAGCTCGATCGTCTCGCGCCCCCAGTGCCACGGGCGGTGATCGGCCGCGCGCAGCCTCTCGACGAGCTCGCGGCGCCCGGCATCCGTGAGCCAGCCCATGCCCTGTCTCAGCTCGCGATTCAGACGCCCGCGGCCACGTGGGAACACCGAAAGCAGCGCCCAGCGCAGAAGCGCGGGGCGCGGGCGACGGCCGAGCTTGAGCAGCAGGGTGAGCGGCGTGATGCGGCGGGGGCCGAGCACTTCGTCGCCGCCTTCGCCGGTCAGGAGGGTTCCGTGGGCGACGAGCGGCAGCATCGGGTCGTCGAGCTGCAGCGCCGGCGGCCACAGCAGGCCGCGGCGGCGCAGATTCGCCGTCACCGCGCCGTCGAGGTACGTCGCGCGCTCGACGACGTCGATGACGATCGGATGCCGGATGCCGAGGTGCTCGAGCACCAGGTTCTGCCAAGAGGTCTCATCGGAGTCGGAATCGCCCGGATAGCGCCGGATCACGGGGATCGGGTCGGGCAGCCCGCGCTGACGTGCGACCGATGTGGCGACGGCCAGCACGGCGGAGGAGTCGCGGCCGCCCGAGAAGCTGACATAGACGGGCCGGTCACCGAAGCAGCGGGCGATCTCGAGCTCGAGCGCGGCACGCGCGCCGGTCGGGTGCAGGCCGGTCACCGAGAAGCCCGCGGTGTCGCCGACGACGCCGAAGGCGATCTCGTCGGGCGTCGGGCGGACGTAGTCGCGGTCAGTCATCGCTTCCCGGGGCCCCTGGCGCGGCGAACCGCGCCAGGGGCGACACGCAGGTCTCAGGAGACATGCGTGCCGTAGGTCGGTCCGTACTGCGTGATCTGACCCGTGGTGGTGTCGATGGACACCCACTGGTCGTCATGGCCGAACTGGCCCTGAGCGAGAGTCACGTCGGCGACGAGCCCGACCGTTCGGACGCGAGGTGCTTCATATGCCATGTTGCGATCCTTGTGATCCGGGAGACACCCGACGAGAAGCCCCCGCACGGGTGGTCCGACGGTAACAATGCGCAGGAAAACCTGACAATCCCTCAGCTGTGCCCAGATGAGGGGGGCCTCGAACACTAACTGAGAGATGCTCGTCACGGGTAGCCTCCGACTGTGAGCCCGACCCCGACCGGGGCGCCCGCGCCCAAGAAGAGCGTCGGCCGCCTCTCCCGCCTCGTTCGCGAGAGCACCGCGCTCGTCTGGGAGTCGGCGCGCCGCTCGTTCGCCG
This sequence comes from Gryllotalpicola sp. CP2-P1, assembly GCF_057512245.1. Classification (NCBI taxonomy): domain Bacteria; kingdom Bacillati; phylum Actinomycetota; class Actinomycetes; order Micrococcales; family Microbacteriaceae; genus Gryllotalpicola; species Gryllotalpicola sp. CP2-P1. Next base: position 5,228 of record NZ_JBLRDT010000141.1, on the reverse strand, counting down.
CGCTGACCGCTCTGCAACTGGTCGGCGCGGGGCTGACGGCGCTGCAGGTGCTCGCGACGCAGTGGGTGCTCACAGGCATCCTCGACGTTGCTCGCACCGGGGCGGCGGACGTCGTGCTGCCCGTCGCCGTGCTCGCCCTGCTCACCGCCATCACGGCGGCGACCGGCTCGCTGCAGGGCTCGCTCTCGCGCTTCGTCGGGGAGTCCGTCACGCGCACGATGTGGCGGCGCGTGCTCGACGTCTCGACCGGCGTCGGCCTGAGGCAGTTCGAGGACTCGACGTTCTTCGACCGACTCGACCGGGTGCGCTCGAGCGCCTTGACCCGGCCGTTCCAGGTGACGAACGGCGTCATCTCGTGCATCGGCGCCCTCGCGACGAGCATCGGCCTGGTCGCCACCCTGTACTCGCTGAGCCCGCTGCTGCTGCCCCTCATCCTGATCAGCGGGATCCCCGTGATGCTCACCTCCCGCCAGGAGAGCCGGCTCGAGTACCGCTTCAACGTCGCGCAGACCCAGCGGGCGCGGCTGCGCACCTATCTGCTGCTTCTGCTGACCGGCCGCGACGAGGCCAAGGAGGTGCGCGCCTTCGGCCTGTCGCGCAACCTGCGCGCGCGGCTCGATGCCCTCTACGGGCGCTATCTGCACGAGCTCGGCGCGCACCTGCGCAGGCGCGGCGGCTTCAACCTGATCGGGCAGCTGACCGCCGCTCTCGTGCTCGGCGGCACGCTGCTCGTGCTCGTCTGGCTGATCGCGGGCGGCGGCCTGAGCGTCGCGGCCGCCGGCGCCGCGCTCGTCGCGGTGCGCATGCTCGCGACACAGGTCCAGGCGCTGTCCGGCGGCGTGCAGACGATCTTCGAATCCGGGCTCTTCCTCGACGACCTGCACGAGTTCATGACCCTCGCGCCGCGCGTGCCCGAACTCGAGGTGCACGGGGACCCGATCGACTTCGACGAGATCGTCGCGCGGGACGTGCGGTTCACCTACCCGGGGCGCGTCGAAGCCGCGCTCGACGGCGTCTCGGTGCGCATCGGCCGCGGCGAGGTGGTCGCCCTCGTCGGCGAGAACGGCTCAGGCAAGACGACGCTCGCCAAGGTGCTGGCCGGCCTCTTCCCCGCCGACCACGGCGCCGTCACCTGGGACGGGGTGCCCGTGACCGATCTGCCGCCGGGGGCCGTGCGCGCGAGCACGGCCGTGATCTTCCAGGACTTCGTGCGCTACGCGCTCGACGCCGAGACCAACATCGCGCTCGGCCGCCCCGACGACGCTCCCGATCAGGCATCCGTGCGCGCCGCGGCGAGCGCTGCGGACATCGACGGCGCCCTCTCGGCACTGCCCGCGGGCTACGAGACGCCGCTCACTCGCGTCTTCGAAGGCGGTCACGACCTCTCGGGCGGGCAGTGGCAGCGTGTCGCCATCGCGCGCGCGTTCTATCGGGATGCCCCGCTCGTCGTTCTCGACGAGCCGTCCGCCGCCCTCGACCCGCGGGCGGAGGACGAGCTGTTCTCGTCGCTGCGCCGCACCCTGCAGGGCAGGGCCGCGCTGATCATCTCTCACCGCTTCTCGACCGTGCGCAATGCCGACCGCATCTACGTGCTCGACCACGGGCGGGTGGCCGAGCACGGCTCTCACGACGAGCTGATGGCCCTCGACGGGAGCTATGCCGAACTGTTCCGCCTGCAGGCGGCGGCGTACCTGCCCGACGCCGAGCGGTGAGCGGCGCCCCGCGGACTCGGGAGTTCGCTGGGCCGAGTTAGCGGCGCGCGACGCACAGGAATAGGTTTGAGGCGTGAGTGCACACTTTGACGTCGTTGTCCTCGGTGCGGGCCCCGGCGGCTATGTCGCCGCCATCCGCGCCGCTCAGCTCGGTCTCAAGACCGCCATCATCGAAGAGAAGTACTGGGGCGGCGTGTGCCTCAACGTGGGCTGCATCCCCTCGAAGGCGCTGTTGCGCAATGCGGAGCTCGCCCACATCTTCCACAACGATGCCAAGACCTTCGGCATCTCGGGCGAGGTGAGCTTCGACTACGGCGCGGCGTTCGACCGCAGCCGCAGCGTCGCCGACGGGCGCGTCAAGGGCGTCCACTTCCTCATGAAGAAGAACGGCATCACCGAGTTCGACGGCCGCGGCCGCTTCCTCGATGCGAACACCATCGAGGTGACGAAGTCCGACAGCTCGACCGAGATCGTCTCGTTCGCCAACGCCATCATCGCCACGGGCTCGACCGTGCGCCTGCTGCCCGGCGTGCAGCTCTCCGACAACGTCGTGACCTACGAGTCGCAGATCCTCACTCGCGAGCTGCCGAAGTCGATCGTGATCGTCGGCGCCGGCGCGATCGGCATGGAGTTCGCCTACGTCCTCAAGAACTACGGCGTCGACGTGACGATCATCGAGTTCCTGCCGCGCGCGCTGCCCAACGAGGACGCGGATGTCTCGAAGGAGATCCAGAAGCAGTACAAGAAGCTCGGCGTCAACATCCTGGTCGACACGAAGGTCGAGTCGGTCGTCGACAACGGCGACGCCGGCGTGACCGTGAGCTACACGGGCAACAAGGACGGCGCGCAGGGCTCGATCACGGCGGACAAGGTGCTCATGTCGATCGGCTTCGCGCCGAACGTGACCGGCTACGGCCTCGAGTCGACCGGCGTGCAGCTCACCGACCGCGGCGCCATCGCGATCGACGACCACATGCGCACCAACGTGCCGAACATCTACGCGATCGGTGACGTCACCGCCAAGCTGCAGCTCGCCCACGTGGCAGAGGCGCAGGGCGTCGTGGCCGCCGAGACCATCGGCGGCGCCGAGACCATGACCCTCGGCGACTACCGCATGATGCCCCGCGCCACGTTCTGCCAGCCGCAGGTCGCCTCGTTCGGCCTCACCGAGGAGCAGGCGAAGGCCGAGGGCTACGACGTCGTCGTCGCGCAGTTCCCCTTCACAGCCAACGGCAAGGCGCACGGCCTTGCCGATCCCACCGGCTTCGTCAAGGTGATCGCCGACAAGAAGCACCTCGAGCTGGTCGGCGCGCACATGATCGGCCCCGACGTCTCCGAGCTGCTGCCCGAGCTCACCCTGGCCCAGAAGTGGGACCTCGGCGCGAACGAGCTCGCGCGCAACGTGCACACGCACCCGACCCTGTCGGAGGCGCTGCAGGAGGCGTTCCACGGCCTCACGGGGCACATGATCAACTTCTGAATCCGGCCGAGTCGCGCTCGCGACTCGCCGCGCTCGAGCGGCCCGAAGCCCGGTGTGACCGGCGCTTCGGGCCGCTTCGCGTATAGTTGAAGAATCCTCACCCCCAGCAGTGGGGGCGGTGCCTTCGCGCATCGGTCACTAACGTCGGCATAGTCGAGTAATTCTCACTAACCCCCTTCGGAGAATGCCGAGCCCATGACCACCGACGTGCACCCCACCGCACTTCCCATCGCGAGGGCGGGTTCAACCCCCTCTCCCTCACGCGTCGAGACCAAGCGCTCCCCCGAGGCGCGCCTGACTCGCCGCTACCTCACCGGGCTGCGACTCACGGATGCCGCAGCCATCGCCCTCGCGATGGGAACCTCTTTCGCCATCGGCTACTGGCTCAACTTCCACGGCCCCATGGGCCGCGAGCTCGCGGTGTGCGTCGCCATCGGCACCGTGTGGTACCTCGCCCTGTTCCTCGTCGGCAGCCACGGCCGCCGCACGCTGCACAGCAGCACCGCCGAGTACAAGCACGTGCTCAACACCAGCATCGGCGTGTTCGGCATTCTCGGCGTGGTCGACATCCTGCTCGCCATCCACCTCGGCCGGGAGTTCGCCGCGGCGCTGCCCGTCGGACTGCTGCTGCTCGTCGCCGGCCGCTGGAGCTGGCGGACCTGGCTCGCCGGAATGCCCGTCGACAAGCGCTATCTGCAGCGCGCCCTGGTCGTGGGCAGCGCGCAGGACGTGCGCTACGTGCTGCGCCAGATCCGCCTCGCCGGGGCGGGCTACAACGTCGTCGGCGCCGCCGTGACCGACACCGGCGTCGACCTCGTGAGCGAGGGCACGAGCCGCGTGCCCGTCGTGTGCGAGCCGGGCACCGTGGCGCAGGCCGCGGTCGACTTCGACGCCGACGCCGTCATCGTCGCCAGCCAGCCGCACGACGAGGGCGAGTTCGTGCGCAACCTCAGCTGGAGCCTCGAGCGCAGCGGCGCCGACCTCGTGCTCGCGTCGCGCCTCGTCGATGTGGCCGGCCCGCGGGTGCACTTCAGCCCCGTGCAGGGCCTGCCGCTCATCCATGTCGAGATCCCGCGCTTCGAAGGCGGCAAGCACACCCTCAAGCGCCTCGTCGACGCGCTGCTCGCCGGGGCGGCCCTGCTCGCCCTCAGCCCCCTGCTGCTCGCCGCCGCCATCGCGATCAGACTCGACGACGGCGGCCCCATCCTCTTCCGGCAGACCCGGGTCGGCAAGGACGGCAGCACGTTCCGCATGATCAAGTTCCGGTCGATGGTGACGGATGCCGAGGCCAGACTCGCCACGCTGCGCGAGCTCGCAGACGACGGCAACGGCATGCTCTTCAAGCTGAGGGACGACCCGCGCGTCACGCGCATCGGCCGCGTGCTGCGCAGGTACTCCATCGACGAATTGCCGCAGCTGTGGAACGTGCTCGTCGGCGACATGAGCCTCGTCGGCCCGCGGCCGCCGCTGCCGAGCGAGGTGGCCGAGTACGCCGACCACGTGCGGCGCCGGCTGTACATCAAACCCGGACTGACCGGGATGTGGCAGATCAGCGGACGCAGCGACCTGAGCTGGGACGAGAGCGTGCGCATCGACCTCTTCTACGTCGAGAACTGGTCGCTGATGGGCGATCTCGTCATCCTCTGGCGCACGGTCCGCGTGCTCCTGCGCCCGGTGGGTGCGTATTGAGCACGATGCACGCCGTGCGCACCCCTGGCATCGACCCCACCGCATCGATCGGCGACCGCTCGCGGGTGAATCGGCTCGCACGCGTCGGGGAGTTCGCGCGGGTGGGCACCGGCTGCGACATCCGAGCGGGAGTCGTGATCGGCCGCAACGTGCTCATCGGCCGCAACTGCGTCGTGCGCGAGGGCGCGCGACTGCAGGAATCCGTTCTCGTCGAAGACGCCGTCACGATCGAGGCGGAGGCGGTCCTCGCCAGCCGGGTCGGCGACCATCTCGCGGGCGTGACGGTGCGCAGCGGCGCGGTGATCGGCGCGGGCGCGCGCTGCGTCGGGCCCGCCGTCATCGGGCGC
>NZ_JBLRDT010000140.1:0-6734 GCF_057512245.1 Gryllotalpicola sp. CP2-P1 | reverse complement strand
GACGCCGGCGCGCAGCAACTGGCGCACCGGCGCGATGCCCGCCGCGAGGCGCGCGTTCGACGACGGGCAATGCGCGACCCCGGTGCCCGAGGACGCATAGCGCGCGATGTCATGGGCATCGAGGTGCACGCCGTGAGCGGTCCACACGTCGTCGCCGAGCCACCCGACCGATTCCAGATAGTCCGTCGGCCCCATGCCGAAGCGCTCGGCGCAGAACGCCGCCTCTTCGACGGTCTCGGACCCGTGCGTGTGCAGGCGCACGCCCAGCGACCGCGCCAGCGCGGCGCTCTCGCGCAGCAGCTCCGTCGTCACGCTGAACGGCGAGCACGGCGCGATCGCGAGCTGCACCATCGCTCCAGGCGAGGGGTCGTGATAGCGCGCCACCGCCTGCGCGGATGCCTCCAGCGCGGCATCCGTCTTCTCCACCGCGAAATCGGGCGGCAGGCCGCCGTCGCTCGCCCCGAGGTCCATCGAGCCGCGCGTCGCGTGCAGGCGCACCCCGACCTGCTGGGCCGCCGTGACGAGCGCGCCGACGTGGTCGCCGCTGCCCGCGGGGAACACATAGTGGTGGTCGGCGACCGTGGTGCACCCCGAGAGCGCGAGCGTCGCCAGCCCTGCGGCGGCACCGCGCCCGACGAGCTCGGCATCGATGCGCGCCCACAGCGGATAGAGCGCGACGAGCCAGTCGAAGAGGATGTCGTCCTGTGCGAGCCCGCGGGTGAGCCACTGGTAGAGGTGGTGGTGCGTGTTGACGAGGCCGGGGGTGACGAGACAGCCGCCGGCGTCGATGCGCTCGGCGTCGGCCACGATGGCCCGAGGCGCAGGGCCGGCGCCGACGGCGATGATGCGCGGGCCGTCGAAGGCGACGTGGCCGTGTGCGTATTCCGTGCCCGCGGCGTCGACCGTGGCGACGTAGCCGCCTTCGATGACCACGCGGCCGCTCACAGCTCGAGCTCCACGGCGGTCTCGAGGGCGGCCTCGATGCTGCGCAGCCAGCCCGCGTGCAGCAGATCGTGCGTGTCGCCGTACAGGCTCATTCCCGAGACCAGATTGCTTGAGCACGAGCACACCATGCCCGCCCGCAGCCCGCGCAGGCGGGCGACGACGAACAGCGCGGAGCTCTCCATCTCGACGTTGAGGATGCCGAGCCGATTGAGCTCGGAGATCCACTCGGGCGTCTCCGCGTAGAACGCGTCGTCGCTCGCGCTGATGCCCCGGTGCGACGCCGAGCCCGCGGCGAGCGCGATCCGCTCGCTGTGCCGGGCGAGCGCGAGGGTGAGCTCCGTGTCGGGCACGGCCGGGAATCCGGGGTGCGCGTAGGCGGCGGTGGTCCCGTCGTTGCGCAGCGTTCCCTCACTGACGAGCAGCTCCCCCGGCGCGACTCCCGGCTGCAGCGCGGCAGAGCTGCCGACGCGGATGAACGAGGTCACGCCCACCCGGGCGAGCTCCTCGACGGCGATCGCCGTCGACGGGCAGCCCATGCCCGTCGAGGTCGCCGTGATGCGGCGCCCCTTGTAGACCCCGACGATGGTGCGATGCTCGCGGTTGTGCGCGACGTCCACCACGTCGTCGAGGAACGACGCGATGAGCGGGATGCGGAAGGGGTCGCCCGGCAGCAGGGCGACGGTCGAGACCTCGCCGGGGGCGACCCCGATGTGGAATTGGCGGGCGTCGGCGCCCGCCGTGCTCTTGTCGACGACGTCGAGGGTCGATTCGGCCATCACGTGCTCCTTGTTCGAGGCTCTGGTCCCCGCCCTGGCGCTGCCGCTGCAGGCCATGGTGATAGGACACGCGTGCTTCGAAGGCTAAGGGTGCGCGGTTACGCCGGTGTTTCGTCTCTGACGTAGCGCAGCAGCAGCGTCGAGTCCGAGCGCAGCACCTGCGCGAGGCGCATGCCCTGCGGGTCCGAGGGCACCGCCCCGGTCACCCGGCCCGCGTCGCCGCCCTCGAGCGTCGCCGTCACCGTCAGACAGATCTCGTCGATCGCCCCGTCGGCGAGCATGAGACCGGCGAGCGTCGGCCCGCCCTCGCAGTGCACGCGCAGCAGGCCGCGCCGCTGGAACTCCTCGAGCAGGAACGACGACTCGACGAGGTCGACGCCGGCCACCACCACATCGGCGACCTCGCTGAGCGCCTGGAAGCGGTCGTCGGGGGCGTCGGCCGTCGTCAGCACGATGGGGCGCACGGGCGCCTCGGCGAAGATCGGCGAACTCGGGCCGAGGCCCAGCTCTGCCGAGACGATCGCGAAGACCGGCTGCGGCGTGCGCCCGTGGGCGACCCGCCAAGCGGCATCCTCGTCGGGCAGCCGCATCGCCCCGTAGCCCTCTTTGCGCACCGTGCCCGCCCCGACGAGCACGACATCGGCGAGCCGGCGCAGCAGATCGAACACGCGGTGATCGGCCGGGTCCTGCAGGCCTCCGCTCGTGCCATCGCGCGTCACGGCCCCGTCGATCGAGGCGACGAAGTTGAGCCGCACCCACGGCCTGCCGTCGGCGTGCACCGCCCCCTCGTCGTACCAGTCCAGCAGCTGCTGGTCGTCGGCGTCGGCCACTGCGGTCGGAGTCAGCCGGTCGATGCGCGCAGCCGTCACGCGTTCTCCTCTGCGTTCATGCGCGCGCCCTGCTGCCCGCGTCAGTCACGATTCACCTCGGACATGTTGTGCACCAGCCTTCCGGCCGGCGCCCGCCACCCCAGAATGGCCTCTGTCATGCGCACGGCGGCGACCGACTCGCGCACGTTGTGCATCCGCACGATGCGGGCACCCTGCGTGATCGCGACGACGGCTGCGGCGAGCGACCCCTCGACGCGCTCGCCCCGTGGGGCATCCAGCGCCTCGCCCACGAAGTCCTTGTTCGACACGGCCGCGAGCACCGGATAGCCGAGTTCGGCGAGCTCGGAGAGCCGCCGCGTCAGCTCGAGCGACTGCAGAGTGTTCTTGTTGAGGTCGTGGCCCGGGTCGACGATGAGGCGGTCGGGTGCCACGCCCGCGTCGATCGCATAGGCGACCCGCTCGGCCAGGAACGCGCCGACCTCGGCGACCACGTCGCCATAGCTCGGTCGGGCGAACTGCGTGCGCGGCCCGGCGCCGCGGGCGGCCGCCAGCGAGTGGGTGACGACCAGCGAAGCATCCGTCGCGGCCACGACGCGCGCCAGCTCGGGGTCGTGCAGCCCGGTGGTGTCGTTGATGACGTCGGCGCCCGCCTCGAGCGCCGCGCGGGCGACGCGCGCGTCGAAGGTGTCGACCGAGATCACGACGTCGCTCGCGGCCCGCACCGCGGCGATCACCGGCACGACGCGCCCGATCTCGTCGGCGGCGGCGAGCGCGGGGCCGGGGGCGAACGGCACTCCCCCGATGTCGACCCAGTCGGCCCCGGCATCCGCCGCGGCGACGCACGCGTCCACCGCGGCATCGAGCCCGAAGGTGCGGCCCTTGTCATAGAACGAGTCGGGCGTGCGGTTCACGACCGCCATCACGGCCACCTGGCGCGAGAAGTCGAAGGTGCGCGCGCCGATCCGGCGCACGGGGTCGCGCAGCGGCGGGCTGTAGATCATGCCTCGAGAATGGGCACGTTCGGGTCGGTCAGCCTTCCGACGTCGACCGTGCGACCGCTGCGGATGAGGGTCTGGATGTCGTCGGAGACATCCCACACGTTGACGTTCATGCCTGCCACGAGCCGCCCGCCCACGAGCCAGAACGCCACGAACTCGCGGCCGTCGACGTCGCCGCGGAACACGGGCTGCGTGTCGGCGGCGAGCGGTGCGTAGCCCGCGTACTCCATGCCGACGTCGTACTGATCGCTGTAGAAGTACGGCACGTCGTCGTAGGCCACGTCCTGCCCGAGCATCGACTTCGCGGCCGCCCGCCCGCTGCCGATCGCATTGGCCCAGTGCTCACTGCGGAAGCGCCGGTCGAGTGTCGGGTTCATCGGGTTGGCCACGTCGCCCGCCGCGTACACGAGCGGGTGCGAGGTGACGAGGGCGGCGGACGCCAGCACGCCGTCCTTCACGTCGAGGCCGGCGTCTTCCGCGATCTCGACGTTCGGCACGGCTCCCCGGCCCACGATCACGATGTCTGCGGGGATGACCTCGCCGTCGTTGTCGGTCTCGACGCCCGTGACCACCGGGCCGCCGGGGGCGTCGCTCGTCCTGAGCGCCCGCACCTCGCGCTGCAGCTTGAACTGCACGCCGCGGTCGCGGTGGATCGCGCCGTAAATGGTGCCGAGCTCGGGCCCGATGCCGCCGGAGAGCGGCACGGCGGCTCGTCCGATCACGGTGACGTCGTTCCCGTAGCCGCGTGCGGCCGCCGCCGTCTCCATGCCGATCCAGCCGGTGCCGAGCACGACGACCTTGCGGCCGCCCTCGCGCAGCGCGTCGCGCAGATCCTCGCTGTCGTCGAGCGTGCGCAGGTAGTAGACGCCGGATGCCTCACCCCCCGGCAGCTTGAGGGGGCGCGGCTTCGCGCCGGTCGCGATGAGCGCCTTCTCGAAGTCGATCGACGACGTCTCGTCGAGGATCACCTGGTTGTCGACCAGGTCGAGTTCGACGGCGAGGGTTCCGGTGAGCACGTGCACGTCGTGCTCGTGGTACCAGTCCCAGGGGTGCAGGTACGTCTCGGCAGGCTCTTTCGCCGGGTCGTTCAGGTAGTCCTTCGACAGCGGCGGCCGCAGGTAGGGCAGGTGGCGCTCGGAGCCGACGACCATGACGTCGCCGTCGTAGCCCTCATCGCGCAGCGTCTCCGCAGCGGTGGCCGCGGCCAGGCCGCCGCCGATGATCACGAAGCGCCGAGTGGTCATGCTCCGAGCCTATTCCGCCCAGGGCATGCGGTGCCCATACGCGGCGTTCAATCAGCTCCCTGGTGGAATCCAGGAAACCATCAGAGAATGGGGGACATGAACGCAGGACCTCGAATTCTGATCGTCGACGACGAGCCGAACATCCGCGATCTTCTGACCACCAGCCTCCGCTTCGCGGGCTTCGCCGTTCGAGCCGTCGCCAACGGCGCGCAGGCCATCTCGGCCGTGCTCGAAGAGGAGCCCGACCTCATCATCCTCGACGTCATGCTGCCCGACATGAACGGCTTCGGCGTCACCAAGCGCCTCCGCGGCGCGGGCTACACCGCGCCGATCCTCTTCCTCACCGCGAAAGACGACACGGAAGACAAGATCACCGGCCTCACCGTCGGCGGCGACGACTATGTCACCAAGCCGTTCAGCCTCGACGAGATCGTCGCGCGCATCAAGGCGATCCTGCGCCGCACCATGCAGGCCGACGACGACGCCATCATCCGCGCCGGCGAGCTCACGATGGACCAGGACACGCACGAGGTCTTCGTCGGCGATGTGCCGATCGAGCTCTCCCCCACCGAGTTCAAGCTCCTGCGCTACCTGATGCTCAACCCGAACCGCGTGCTGTCGAAGGCGCAGATCCTCGACCACGTCTGGGAGTACGACTTCAACGGCGACGCCGGCATCGTCGAGAGCTACATCTCGTACCTGCGCCGGAAGGTCGACGCGCACTCGAGCGAGCCGCTGATCCAGACGAAGCGCGGCTTCGGCTACATGCTGAAGGCGGGCAAGGCCTAGGGATGCCGCAGGGCGGGCATCCCCGCCCACGCAGGCCGACCCCAGTTAGCCGGAGTAGCTTTCGTCACCTATGCACCGGTCACTTCTTGCAGCGTGGAACGCCGTATCGCTGCGCACGAAGATCACGGGAGTGACCGTGCTGGTGCTGACCTTCGGCCTGCTGCTCACGGGTATCGGCACCACGCTGCTGTTCAAGCCCGTGCTGATCTCGCAGCTCGACCAGCAGCTCGAGGCGGCGTCGACCTCGTCGAGCATCAACGCCATGCTCGACAGCGAGTCGCAGGGCAATGACCAGGTCAGCCCCGACGGCGAGTCGAGCACCTACTTCCTCGCCATCTACGACGCCGACGGCAAGCTCCTGGGCTACAACTGGCGGTCCAAGGCGAGCTCGCTGCGGCCCGCCGTCAGCACGAGTCTCTCGAGCGAGCTCGCGAAGGCCTGCCACGCGGGCGACAGCTTCAACCTGGCCAGCAACGACGGCACCGTGCAATACCGTGCGCGCTGCGTGACGGTCAGCTACTCGGCCGACAATCAGCCCGGCTCGGCCATCGTCGCAACGTCGACGGGGTCGATCGACGTGCTGATGGCGGCGTACCTCACGATCTTCCTCGGCTTCGGCGTCATCGTGGTCGTGGTGGGCGCCGTGCTCACCCGCATGCTGGTCACCACCACCTTCGCGCCGCTGCGGCAGGTCGAGCGCACCGCGGCCGCGATCGCCGACGGCGACTTCAGCCAGCGCCTCGGCGGCGCCGAGCCGAACACCGAGGTCGGCCGCCTCAACCGCTCGCTCAACACGATGCTGTCGCGCATCGACCGCGCCTTCAAAGACCGCGCGCGGACCATCGAGCAGATGCGCCGCTTCGTGGGCGACGCCAGCCATGAGCTGCGCACCCCTCTCGTGTCCGTGCGCGGCTACGCCGAGCTGTACCGTATGGGCGCCCTGCAGGACGAGGCGGCCGTCGCCGGCGCCATGGAGCGCATCGAGAAAGAGGCGCTGCGCATGGGCGGCCTCGTCGAGGACCTGCTCGAACTGGCGCGCCTCGACGAGACGCGCCCCCTGCAGCTCGCGCAGGTCGACCTGCTGCCGCTCGCGTACGACGCGGCGATGGATGCCCGTGCCGCGCACCCCACGCGGCAGTTCGGCGTCCTCGT
>NZ_JBLRDT010000014.1:0-25897 GCF_057512245.1 Gryllotalpicola sp. CP2-P1 | reverse complement strand
GAGCCGACTCAGACCCCCGCGCCCTACGGCGGCCCCACCTACCTGCAGACCCCGACGCCGCCGAAGAAGCGCGGGAACCGCGGCCTCGGCATCCTGATCGCCGTCCTCGCCGCGATCGTGTTCGCCGCGGCCGACTTGGGCGCCACCTACGGAATCCTGCTCATCCGCTACGGCGGCGACCGGGCCGTCAACTACCTCGAGAGCTACGCGAAGGGCTGGGACTTCTGGGTCCCGCTCGCGGTCTTCACCGCCGCCTTCATCGCACTCGTCGCGATCGTCAATCGCGGCCGCTGGTGGGGCTACGTCCTCGGCAGCGTCTTCGTCGCGGCTCTCGTGTTCGCCTCCTACTACGGCGCGGCGCTGCTGACGAACCGCGCCTGGAATCTGACGCCGGGCGAGTTCGAGACCTTCACCCGCGACTACTTCCAGTCGAACATCCCCTACCTCTGGGTCGCCACCGTCGTGAGCTTCATCGCACTCGAGGTCGTGACATGGTTCGGCGCCTGGATCGCCTTCCACGGCCAGGTCGCCAAGCGCCGCAACCTCGAGGCGCGCCAGGCCTACGAAGCCGACCTCGAGGCGTCAACCGCTCGCCCGTAGCTCGCACCGCCCGCTGCTGTGCCCGGCTTCAGGAAGTACGCCGCGACGGTCGCGATCTTCGCCTCCGGTCTCTTCCTCGCGCTGCTGATCGCCGCGTTCGGCGTGATCTCGCTGCTTTCCGGCACCGAGGTCATCGCCGACCGGCGCGCGGGCGAGCTGGCGGGGCCGGTCGCGGCCGCCGCCGCGACGCTGCTGGTGATCGGATGCCTGCTGCTGATCGCTCTGCGCGTCCCCGAGTCGCGCCAGCGGGTCGCCCCACTCGCAGCTGCCGGCATCGGCGTCGGCGCGTACCTGGCCTGGGCGTTGTTCGCCGCCCTCGCCTTCCTCCTCGGCCGTGGCGACCCCGTGGGGGCGCTCATCTTCTTCGGCGGCCTGCTCACGGGCCCGTTCGCGATCTGCGCGGGAATCATCGCCTTCGTCGTCGCACTGCTCTACACGCTGGTGCTCGCCTCGCGCGTCGCCGAGCGGGGCCGCCCCCGCTGGCCGTGGGAGCGCGACGAAGACGAATGAGCCCCCGGCCGCGCGAAAGCGGCCATGATGGCTGGGTGTCCTCCTCGCGCACGCGCCCCCTGACCGGCAGCCAGCTGGCGGTCGTGATCGTCGCCGTGCTGGCCGTGGTCGCCGCTGTCTTCGCTGCGGTCGTTGTGCTGCCGCCCGCCGTGCGCGAGGCGTCGCCCGAGCGCCCCGTTCGCGCCTATCTGCAGGCCGTCACCGCCGGCGACGTCGCGCGGGCGCTGCGTCTCGGCCGCATCACGCCGGCCGACGGCGACAAGCTGCTGGCGGATGCCGCGTACCGCGCTGCCGCACAGCGCCCCAGCGCCTTCACGGTGCTCGACGCGAGCTCCGCAGGCGACAGCGGCACCGTTCGGGCCCGCATCACGCAGGGCACCGGCAGCTACGTCGCCTCCTTCGAGGTCGAGCGCGCCGACGACAATCCCTTCGCCCCGTGGCGACTCGCGAAGCAGCAGCTTCCCGAGATCACGGTCTCGCTCGAGGCATCCGTCGACCTGCGCGTCACGGTCGCCGGCGTCGCGCTCACCGCGTCGCACGGCACCGTCACCCAGCACGTGCTCCCCGGTGACTACCGTGCCGCGCTCGCGGGCGGCGGCCAGGTGACCGGCACCCCCGCAACCGCCCTCGCGACCTTCGCCTCCGCGCGACCCGCACCTGCCGTCATCCGGCTCACCCTCGCCGACAGCGGCGAGAGCGCAGCACGCGAGCAGGTGGCCGAGTGGATCGCGCAGTGCGCCGCGTCGAGCGAGCTGCGGCCTGATGGATGCCCGTTCCGCGCCGTGCCCGAGGAATCCGTCACCTACACCGACGGGCACTGGACGATCGACGGCCAGCCGTCGGTCCGCGTGGGGGAGTGGAGCGCGCAGCTCGCGGGCTGGCCGGTCACGACGAGCAGCCCCGGCTACATCACCTTCACGGCGCACGCCTCGAAGGGCGGCCTGAGCGGCACCGCGACGACGGGCTCCAATCCGTTCAGCGTGGCGGGCACCATCGTCCCCGACGCATCGGGCACGGTCCATTTCGTGCCCTCGGCGAACTACTCCGACACCGACACGTCAGGGTCGCTGACCTGATACCATTGATCGGGTGTGCGCTTTGGCGTGCGCGCTCGGCGTGTCCGAGCTCCGTTCACCAAGCGACGCAGTGTCCGTCAAACGACGCAGTGTTGGTCACACGACTCAGAGAACGCCTGGGCGCAGTCCAGGGTCTCCCACGGCATATCCACCACGCAATGCAGGTTGAATTCGATCGAATTCGCCGGTGGATCCCGATGGAAAAACACCATCAACCCGCTGTCACCGTGCAGCACTAACAAGGAGCATTTGTGCCAACTATTCAGCAGTTGGTCCGCAAGGGTCGCACCCCCAAGGTCGTCAAGACCAAGGCGCCGGCCCTGAAGGCCAACCCCCAGCAGCGTGGCGTGTGCACGCGCGTGTACACCACCACCCCGAAGAAGCCGAACTCGGCGCTCCGCAAGGTCGCTCGCGTCAAGCTCTCCAACGGCACTGAGGTCACCGCGTACATCCCCGGTGAGGGCCACAACCTGCAGGAGCACTCGATGGTGCTCGTTCGCGGCGGTCGTGTGAAGGACCTTCCCGGTGTCCGCTACAAGATCATCCGCGGCGCCCTGGACACCCAGGCCGTCAAGAACCGCAAGCAGGCTCGCAGCCGCTACGGCGCGAAGATGGAGAAGAAGTAATGCCTCGCAAGGGTCCCGCTCCTAAGCGCCCGGTCGTCGCCGACCCGGTTTACGGTTCGCCCGTCGTCTCGCAGCTGGTCAACAAGATCCTGCTCGACGGCAAGAAGGGCCTCGCCGAGAACATCGTCTACGGTGCGCTCTCGGCCGTCGAGGCCAAGACCGGCAACGACCCGGTCGCCACGCTCAAGAAGGCGCTCGACAACGTCCGCCCGACCATCGAGGTCAAGTCCCGCCGCGTCGGCGGCTCGACCTACCAGGTCCCGGTCGAGGTCAAGCCCCACCGTGCGAACACCCTGGCGCTGCGCTGGCTCACCGGCTACGCCAAGGCCCGCCGTGAGAAGACCATGACCGACCGTCTCACCAACGAGATCCTCGACGCGTCCAACGGCCTCGGCGCCGCGGTGAAGCGCCGCGAGGACACGCACAAGATGGCCGAGTCGAACAAGGCCTTCGCGCACTACCGCTGGTAACAGCGATCGGGCGGGTGGGCGGATGCCACGAGCTCCGCTCACCCGCCTGAAACCAAACTTCCCCCTTCACCATCCATCCGGAGGAACCCCGTGGCACAAGACGTGCTCTCGGACCTGCACAAGGTCCGCAACATCGGCATCATGGCGCACATCGACGCCGGTAAGACCACCACGACCGAGCGCATCCTGTTCTACACGGGCGTGAACCACAAGATCGGCGAGACCCACGACGGCGCCTCGACGACCGACTGGATGGAGCAGGAGAAGGAGCGCGGCATCACGATCACGTCCGCCGCCGTGACCTGCTTCTGGGCCCCGACGTACGCGGCGAACAACGACGCGAACCGGAACCAGATCAACATCATCGACACCCCCGGCCACGTCGACTTCACCGTCGAGGTCGAGCGCAGCCTGCGCGTCCTCGACGGCGCGGTCGCGGTCTTCGACGGCAAGGAGGGCGTGGAGCCCCAGTCCGAGACCGTCTGGCGTCAGGCCGACAAGTACGACGTCCCCCGCATCTGCTTCGTCAACAAGATGGACAAGCTCGGTGCCGACTTCTACTTCACCGTCGACACGATCGTGAACCGCCTCGGCGCCAAGCCGCTCGTGCTGCAGCTGCCGATCGGTGCCGAGAGCGACTTCATCGGTGTCGTCGACCTGATCACCATGAAGGCCCTCGTGTGGCCGGGTGACGCCAAGGGTGACGTGACCATGGGCGCGAAGTACGAGGTCCAGGAGATCCCCGCCGACCTCGCCGAGAAGGCCGAGGAGTACCGCCAGAAGCTGCTCGAGACCGTCGCCGAGAGCGACGACGTGCTGCTCGAGAAGTACTTCGGCGGCGAAGAGCTCACCGAGGCCGAGATCAAGGGCGCGATCCGCAAGCTCACGATCGCCTCCGAGGTCTACCCCGTGCTCTGCGGCTCGGCCTTCAAGAACCGCGGTGTGCAGCCCATGCTCGATGCGGTCATCGACTACCTGCCGTCGCCGCTCGACGTCCCGTCCATCCAGGGCCACGACGTCCGCGACGAGGAGAAGATCGTCGAGCGCCACGCCGACGCGAACGAGCCGTTCTCGGCTCTCGCGTTCAAGGTCGTCGCGCACCCGTTCTTCGGCCGCCTCACCTACGTCCGCGTCTACTCGGGCCACCTCGAGTCGGGCGCGCAGGTCATCAACGCGACCAAGGACAAGAAGGAGCGCATCGGGAAGATCTTCCAGATGCACGCCAACAAGGAGAACCCGGTCGAGTCGCTGACCGCGGGCAACATCTACGCGGTCATCGGCCTGAAGGACACCACCACCGGTGACACCCTCGCCGACCCGCAGAGCCCCGTCGTCCTCGAGTCGATGACCTTCCCCGAGCCCGTCATCGAGGTCGCCATCGAGCCGAAGACCAAGGCCGACCAGGAGAAGCTGGGCACCGCGATCCAGAAGCTCGCCGAAGAGGACCCGACGTTCCGCACCGAGCTCAACCCCGAGACCGGCCAGACCGTCATCAAGGGCATGGGCGAGCTGCACCTCGACATCCTCGTCGACCGCATGCGCCGTGAGTTCAAGGTCGAGGCGAACGTCGGCAAGCCGCAGGTCGCCTACCGCGAGACCATCAAGAAGACGGTCGAGCGTCACGACTACACGCACAAGAAGCAGACGGGTGGCTCCGGCCAGTTCGCGAAGATCCAGTTCAAGCTGGAGCCGCTCGAGGTCACCGCTGAGACGACCTACGAGTTCGTGAACGCCGTGACCGGTGGCCGCGTCCCCCGCGAGTACATCCCGTCGGTCGACGCCGGCTTCCAGGAGGCCATGCAGGGCGGCATCCTCGCCGGCTTCCCGATGGTGGGCGTCAAGGCGACCCTCACCGACGGCGGTTACCACGAGGTCGACTCGTCCGAGATGGCGTTCAAGATCGCCGGCTCGATGGGCTTCAAGGAGGCTGCGCGCAAGGCTCAGCCCGTGCTGCTCGAGCCGCTGATGGCCGTCGAGGTCCGTACCCCTGAGGAGTACATGGGCGACGTCATCGGCGACCTGAACTCCCGTCGCGGTCAGATCCAGTCGATGGACGACGCCGCGGGCGTGAAGGTGATCCGCGCGATCGTCCCGCTGTCCGAGATGTTCGGCTACATCGGCGACCTGCGCTCGCGCACCGCCGGCCGTGCCGTCTACTCGATGACGTTCGAGACGTACGGCGAGGTTCCGCGCAACGTGTCGGACGAGATCGTCCAGAAGGCCAAGGGCGAGTAAGCCCCGGCGCGGCATCCGTTCAGCCGCCGATCGACTCGCTCGCGCGACGGAGATCGAGGCCAGGCGGATGCCGCGAACCGGGCGCTGAAACGCCCGGTAGTTATCCCGTAACATAGAGAAGATCCCCGTAGAATGTCCGGTCGGCGCGCGTCGGCCGCAGCTTCTACACGAGAGTCCTGAGGAGGACCCACAGTGGCTAAGGCCAAGTTCGAGCGGACCAAGCCGCACGTCAACATCGGTACGATCGGTCACGTCGACCACGGCAAGACCACTCTGACCGCCGCGATCTCGAAGGTTCTCGCCGAGAAGTACCCGTCGGCCGTGAACGTGAAGCGTGACTTCGCTTCGATCGACTCAGCTCCCGAGGAGCGCCAGCGCGGTATCACGATCAACATCTCGCACGTCGAGTACGAGACGCCGAAGCGTCACTACGCTCACGTCGACGCCCCGGGTCACGCCGACTACATCAAGAACATGATCACCGGTGCTGCCCAGATGGACGGCGCGATCCTGGTCGTGGCCGCCACCGACGGCCCGATGGCTCAGACCCGTGAGCACGTTCTTCTCGCCAAGCAGGTCGGCGTTCCCTACCTGCTCGTCGCGCTGAACAAGGCCGACATGGTCGACGACGAGGAGATCCTCGAGCTCGTCGAGCTCGAGGTCCGCGAGCTGCTGTCCTCGCAGGGCTTCCCGGGCGACGACGCCCCCGTCGTGCGCGTCTCGGGCCTCAAGGCCCTCGAGGGTGACGAGAAGTGGACCCAGTCCATCCTCGACCTCATGGACGCCGTCGACGAGTCGATCCCCGACCCGGTGCGTGACCGTGACAAGCCGTTCCTCATGCCCATCGAGGACGTCTTCACCATCACCGGCCGTGGCACCGTCGTGACGGGCCGCGCCGAGCGTGGCACGCTCGCCATCAACTCCGAGGTCGAGATCGTCGGCATCCGCCCGACGCAGAAGACCACGGTCACCGGTATCGAGATGTTCCACAAGCAGCTCGACGAGGCCTGGGCCGGCGAGAACTGTGGTCTGCTCCTCCGCGGCACCAAGCGCGAGGACGTCGAGCGCGGTCAGGTCGTCGTGAAGCCGGGTTCGGTCACGCCGCACACCGAGTTCGAGGGCACCGCGTACATCCTGTCCAAGGACGAGGGTGGCCGTCACAACCCGTTCTACGCGAACTACCGTCCGCAGTTCTACTTCCGCACCACCGACGTGACCGGCGTCATCACCCTCCCCGAGGGCACCGAGATGGTCATGCCGGGTGACACCACCGACCTCCACGTTGAGCTGATCCAGCCCATCGCCATGGAGGAGGGCCTCGGCTTCGCCATCCGTGAGGGTGGCCGCACTGTCGGCGCCGGTACCGTCACCAAGATCATCAAGTAAGTCCTCTTACTTCGATCTCCTGAGTGGGGTCGGGCCTTCGGGCCCGGCCCCTTCTCTTTGCGCGTTGCAGGCATGCGACATAGATACAACATGTGTTAGGATGTTCTCGAACGTAGAGGAAGGGAACATTCCAATGACTGAGACATCGACGCGCTCCGGCCGACGGGGTCGGCTTGTGCGCCGAGTGGGCGCGCTGATCGCCGCGACGGGACTGCTGTTCACGGGTGTGCTGATGGGCGGTCCGGCCATTGCGGCGGCTGCGGCCGCTGAGCCGGAGCCGATCGCCGTCGTTCAGGAGGTCGTTCCGGTGATGGAGGATGCGCTCATTCCCATCGCCGAGCCCACCGAGACGACGCGCCCGCTGGCGCTGTCCGTCTTCGTCGTCTCGGCGCTCACCGTCGGCGCAGGCGGAATCGTCACGGCGCGTCTGATGGCTGCGCGCAAGCCGCAGCCGGCAGTGGTGGAATCGCGGAAGTAGCCGCACGCAGTCGGGGCTGAGTCGGTCGGGGCTCAGCCCCTCTTCCATGCCCGGATGCCGGGGCTGATCCGCGACACGCCCGGGTTGCAGCATCCCTGTTCATCTGGCAAACTTGTATGGTTCAACATTTCGGCCGACGGGCTCAGCTCTCGCCGAATCACTGCCAGGCAGTGCATAGCCGCCGAGTCGCTCGGTTCAGGTTAGGCCGCGGGCAGCAGAACACCTCGCCAAAATCCGACACCGGAAGTCCCGGACACATCTGTGCCCGGGCCGCACTGCGTCGGGGCCAAGCGTTGAAAACCGAACAGTGGTGCTACACCACGAGCTTCGAGCGGCAGTCCGTTCGGAGCACGTCGCGTCCAATGCGAGCCGGAAGCTCGTAAGACGCCTTACACGAGAGCGAGTCAGTGATGGCGGGACAGAAGATCCGCATTCGACTGAAGTCGTATGACCACGAGGTCATCGACACCTCGGCACGCAAGATCGTCGACACGGTGACCCGCGCGGGTGCGACCGTCGTCGGCCCGGTGCCGCTTCCGACCGAGAAGAACGTGGTCGTCGTGATCCGTTCGCCCCACAAGTACAAGGACAGCCGCGAGCACTTCGAGAAGCGCACGCACAAGCGGCTGATCGACATCATCGACCCGACGCCCAAGGCCGTCGACTCGCTCATGCGTCTCGACCTGCCGGCTGACGTCAACATCGAGATCAAGCTGTAAGGGGGCCCGGTACATATGTCTGCAAAGACCAAGAACGTCAAGGGCCTGCTGGGCAAGAAGCTTGGGATGACCCAGGTGTGGGACGAGAACAACAAGCTCATCCCCGTCACCGTCGTCGAGATCACTCCGAACGTGGTCACCCAGGTCCGTACCCCCGAGGTCGACGGCTACGACGCCGTTCAGATCGCCTACGGCCAGATCGACCCGCGCAAGGTCAACCAGCCCACCGCCGGCCACTTCGAGAAGGCCGGCGTCACCCCGCGCCGCCACCTCACCGAGGTGCGCACCGCTGACGCTTCCCAGTACACGCTCGGCCAGGAGCTCACCGTCGGTGAGACCTTCGAGGCCGGCCAGCTCGTCGACGTCGTCGGCACCAGCAAGGGCAAGGGCACCGCGGGGGTCATGAAGCGCCACAACTTCAAGGGCGTCTCCGCTTCGCACGGTTCGCACCGCAACCACCGCAAGCCCGGTTCGATCGGCGCCTCGTCGACCCCGAGCCGCGTGTTCAAGGGCATGCGCATGGCCGGCCGCATGGGCGGCGAGCGCGTGACCGTGCTGAACCTGACGGTGCACTCGGTCGACGCTGAGAAGGGTCTGCTGCTCGTCAAGGGCGCCGTCCCCGGTGCTCGCGGCCGCATCGTCTTCGTCCGCAACGCAGTGAAGGGAGCCTAAGACCATGGCTACTCTCGACGTCCTCGACGTGAAGGGTAAGAAGGCCGGCTCCGTCGAGCTGCCTTCCGAGGTCTTCGACGTCCAGACCAACGTCCCGCTGATCCACCAGGTCGTCGTCGCCCAGCTCGCCGCAGCGCGTCAGGGCACGCACAAGACCAAGAACCGTGGCGAGGTCTCGGGTGCCGGC
Organism: Gryllotalpicola sp. CP2-P1; assembly: GCF_057512245.1. Classification (NCBI taxonomy): domain Bacteria; kingdom Bacillati; phylum Actinomycetota; class Actinomycetes; order Micrococcales; family Microbacteriaceae; genus Gryllotalpicola; species Gryllotalpicola sp. CP2-P1. The sequence continues at coordinate 16,938 of NZ_JBLRDT010000014.1, read as the reverse complement.
CGCAAGCCGTTCAAGCAGAAGGGCACCGGCCGCAGCCGCCAGGGTTCTGTCCGCGCTCCTGAGCACACCGGCGGTGGCGTCGTCCACGGCCCCGTGCCCCGCAAGTACGACCAGCGCACCCCAAAGAAGATGATCGCCGCCGCTCTGCTCGGCTCGATCTCCGACCGCGCCCGCGCGGGCCGCGTCCACGTCGTCCAGGCCATCGCGGTCGACACCCCGTCGACCAAGACCGCCAAGGCGCTGCTCGCCGGTCTCGGCGTCGGCAAGAACGTGCTCGTCGTGCTCGACTCCGCTGACGAGGCCGGCTGGCTCTCGGTCCGCAACCTGCCGACCGTGCACGTGCTCGCCGCCGACCAGCTGAACGCCTACGACGTGCTCCGCAGCGACGACGTCGTGTTCACGCAGGCCGCGTACGACTCGTTCGTCGCCGCCAAGACGAAGAACCAGGAGGTGACCAAGTAATGGCCGCCAACAAGGACCCGCGCGACGTCATCATCGCCCCGGTCGTCAGCGAGAAGAGCTACGGCCTGATCGACGAGGGCAAGTACACCTTCGTCGTCGACCCGCGCTCGAACAAGACCGAGATCAAGCTCGCGATCGAGTCGATCTTCAAGGTCGAGGTCGCGACGGTGAACACCCTGAACCGTCAGGGCAAGACCCGCCGCACCCGCTTCGGCATCGGCAAGCGCAAGGACACCAAGCGCGCCATCGTCACGCTCAAGTCCGGTTCCATCGACATCTTCACGGCTGTCGGCTAGGAGCAAAGGAAGAACTATGGCTATTCGTAACTACAAGCCCACGACCCCCGGTCGTCGCGGTTCGTCCGTTGCCGACTTCGCTGAGATCACCCGATCGACCCCCGAGAAGTCGCTGCTCCGCCCGCTGTCCAAGACCGGTGGCCGCAACAACCAGGGCCGCATCACCACCCGCCACATCGGCGGTGGGCACAAGCGCCAGTACCGTGTCATCGACTTCCGTCGCAACGACAAGGACGGCGTCAACGCCAAGGTCGCCCACATCGAGTACGACCCGAACCGCACCGCGCGCATCGCGCTGCTGCACTTCTTCGACGGCACCAAGCGCTACATCCTCGCGCCGAACGGCCTGAAGCAGGGCGACGTCGTCGAGTCGGGCGCCAGCGCCGACATCAAGCCGGGCAACAACCTGCCGCTGCGCAACATCCCGACCGGTACCGTCGTGCACGCGATCGAGCTGAAGCCGGGCGGTGGCGCCAAGCTGGCCCGTTCCGCCGGCGCTTCGGTCCGTCTCGTCGCGAAGGACGGCCCCTACGCCCAGCTGCGTCTGCCCTCGGGCGAGGTTCGCAACGTCGACGCCCGCTGCCGCGCCACGATCGGCGAGGTCGGCAACGCCGAGCAGTCGAACATCAACTGGGGCAAGGCCGGCCGCCTCCGCTGGAAGGGCGTTCGCCCGACCGTCCGCGGTGTCGCGATGAACCCGATCGACCACCCGCACGGTGGTGGTGAGGGCAAGACCTCCGGTGGTCGCCACCCGGTCAGCCCGTGGGGTCAGGCCGAGGGTCGCACCCGTCACGCGAACAAGGAAAGCGACAAGCTCATCGTGCGTCGCCGTCCCACCGGTAAGAAGCGGAAGTAGGAGAACTAGAAGATGCCCCGCAGTCTCAAGAAGGGCCCCTTCGTCGACGAGCACCTGCTTCAGAAGGTGGTTCGTCAGAACGAGGCCAACTCGAAGAACGTGATCAAGACCTGGTCGCGTCGTTCGATGATCGTCCCGGCCATGCTCGGCCACACCATCGCGGTGCACGACGGTCGCAAGCACATCCCGGTGTTCGTCACCGAGACCATGGTCGGTCACAAGCTCGGCGAGTTTGCTCCGACCCGCACCTTCCGTGGACACGAGAAGGACGACAAGAAGGGTCGTCGCCGCTGAGTGCGGCGACGTTAGGAGGAGAAGAAATGGTGGAGTCGATCGCACGCGTGCGACACATCCGCATCACGCCTCAGAAGGCTCGTCGCGTCGTCAACCTGATCCGCGGCAAGCAGGCGCAGGAGGCGCTCGCCATCCTGAAGTTCGCGCCCCAGAGCGCGAGCGAGCCGATCTACAAGCTGGTCGCTTCGGCCATCGCCAACGCTCGCGTGAAGGCGGATGCCTCGAACCAGTACCTGGACGAGCAGGACCTGTACATCTCGCGCGCATTCGTCGATGAGGGCACCACCCTCAAGCGTTTCCAGCCGCGTGCGCAGGGCCGTGCCTTCCGCATCAACAAGCGCACGAGCCACATCACCGTGGTCCTGGCCACTCCGGACGAAGGGACGAAGTAATGGGTCAGAAAGTCAACCCCTACGGCTTCCGTCTGGGCATCACCACGGACCACGTGTCGCGTTGGTTCTCGGACTCGACCAAGCCTGGTCAGCGTTACGCCGACTACGTCGGCGAGGACATCAAGATCCGCAAGCTGCTGACGACCACCCTCGACCGTGCGGGCGTCGCCCGCATCGAGATCGAGCGGACCCGTGACCGCGTGCGCGTGGACATCCACACCGCCCGCCCGGGTATCGTCATCGGCCGCCGCGGCGCCGAGGCCGAGCGCATCCGCGCCGACCTCGAGAAGCTCACCGGCAAGCAGATCCAGCTGAACATCCTCGAGGTCAAGAACCCCGAGGCCGATGCCCAGCTCGTCGCCCAGGGCATCGCCGAGCAGCTCTCCGCCCGCGTGGCCTTCCGCCGCGCGATGCGCAAGGGTCTGCAGGGCGCGCAGCGCGCCGGCGCCAAGGGCGTCCGCATCCAGGTCTCCGGCCGCCTCGGCGGCGCCGAGATGAGCCGCTCCGAGTTCTACCGCGAGGGTCGCGTGCCGCTGCACACCCTGCGCGCGAACATCGACTACGGCTTCTACGAGGCGAAGACCACCTTCGGCCGCATCGGCGTGAAGGTCTGGATCTACAAGGGCGACATCACCAACAAGGAACTCGCTCGCGAGCAGGCCTCCCGGCCCGGCCGCGACCGTAACGACCGCAACGACCGCCCGCGCCGTGCCCCCCGTGGCCAGCAGGCAGAGGCCCCGGTCGCGGAAGGAGCCACGGCATAATGCTGATCCCCCGTAAGGTTGCACACCGCAAGCAGCACCACCCGGGCCGTTCCGGTCAGGCGACCGGCGGCACGAAGGTCAGCTTCGGCGAGTTCGGCATCCAGGCCCTGACCCCCGCCTACGTGACCAACCGTCAGATCGAGTCCGCTCGTATCGCGATGACCCGTCACATCAAGCGTGGTGGCAAGGTGTGGATCAACATCTACCCCGACCGTCCGCTGACCAAGAAGCCGGCCGAGACCCGCATGGGTTCCGGTAAGGGCTCGCCCGAGTGGTGGGTTGCGAACGTCAAGCCGGGTCGCGTCCTCTTCGAGGTCGCGGGCGTCAACGAGGAACTCGCTCGTGAGGCCCTGACCCGTGCCATCCACAAGCTGCCCCTCAAGGCACGAATCATCAAGCGCGAGGAGGGCGACGCGTAATGGCGATCGGTTCCAAGGAGCTCGCACCCGCCGAGCTCGACACGTTCGACGACGCTCGTCTCACCGACGAGCTCAAGAAGGCCAAGGAAGAGCTGTTCAACCTGCGCTTCCAGTCGGCCACCGGCCAGCTCGAGAGCCACGGCCGCCTTCGCGCTGTGAAGCGCGACATCGCTCGCATCTACACGGTCATCCGTGAGCGCGAGCTCGGCATCCGCGCCGTCCCGGCTCCGGTCGAGGCCCCGGCGAAGAAGGCCGCCAAGAAGAGCTCGAAGCCCGCCGGCGCAGGCAAGAGCACCGAGAACAAGGCAGAGGCCGCTGAGGCGCCCGCTGCCGAGACCGAGGAGGCATAGGCATGGCTACCAAGAAGGCTGAGGCCGAGGTCGCCGAGCAGGCCACCGAGGCGCGCAACTACCGCAAGACCGCCCGCGGCTACGTCGTCAGCGACAAGATGGACAAGACCATCGTCGTCGAGGTCGAGGACCGCAAGAAGCACCCGCTCTACGGCAAGGTCCTGCGCACCACGAAGAAGGTCAAGGCGCACGACGAGCAGAACACTGCAGGCATCGGCGACCTCGTCATCATCAACGAGACCCGCCCGCTGAGCGCCTCCAAGCGCTGGCGCCTGGTCGAGATTCTGGAGAAGGCGAAGTAATGATCCAGACCGAATCGCGTCTCAAGGTCGCCGACAACACCGGCGCCAAGGAGCTGCTGACCATCCGCGTGCTCGGCGGCTCGAACCGTCGCTACGCCGGCCTGGGCGACGTCATCGTGGCTACCGTCAAGGACGCCATCCCCGGCGGCAACGTCAAGAAGGGCGACGTCGTCAAGGCGGTCATCGTCCGCACCGTCAAGGAGACCCGTCGCGCCGACGGCTCGTACATCAAGTTCGACGAGAACGCCGCGGTTGTGCTCAACAACAACGGCGAGCCGCGCGGCACCCGTATCTTCGGGCCGGTCGGCCGTGAGCTTCGCGACAAGAAGTTCATGAAGATCGTCTCGCTCGCCCCGGAGGTGATTTAGTCCCCATGGCCAAGATCAAGAAGGGCGACCTCGTCGAGGTCATCGCCGGCGCCACGCAGGCGCGCGGCGGCGACCGTGGCAAGCAGGGCAAGGTCCTGCGCGTCATCACCGAGGAGAACCGCGTCGTCGTCGAGGGCATCAACTTCGTGACGAAGCACGTCAAGGTGGGCCAGACCCAGCGCGGCTCGAAGACCGGCGGTCTCGAGACCGTCGAGGCTCCGATCCACATCTCCAACGTCGCGCTCGTCGACCCCGAGACCAAGAAGCCGACCCGCGTCGGCCACCGGGTCGAGGCGGTCACCAAGGACGGCATCACGAAGAACGTCCGCGTGCGCTACGCCAAGAAGTCAGGTAAGGACCTGTAATGACCGACACCACTGCTGCGGCGGCTGGCAAGATCCAGCCCCGCCTGAAGCAGAAGTACCAGAGCGAGATCGCGCCTGCTCTCAAGGAGCAGTTCGGCTTCACCAACCCGCACCAGATCCCCGGCCTCGTCAAGGTCGTCGTGAACACCGGTGTCGGCGAGGCCGCCCGTGACGGCAAGATCATCGACGGCGCGATCGCCGACCTGACGCTGATCACCGGTCAGAAGCCGCAGGTCACGAAGTCGCGCAAGTCCATCGCGCAGTTCAAGCTGCGCGAGGGCCAGGCCATCGGTGCGCACGTCACCCTCCGCGGCGACCGCGCCTGGGAGTTCCTGGACCGCCTGCTGTCGCTCGCGCTGCCGCGCATCCGCGACTTCCGCGGTCTGTCCGACCGTCAGTTCGACGGCCACGGCAACTACACCTTCGGTGTGCAGGAGCAGTCGATCTTCCACGAGATCAACCAGGACAAGATCGACCGCGTCCGCGGCTTCGACATCACGGTCGTCACCACCGCCAAGACGGACGACGAGGGTCGCGCCCTGCTGCGCGCACTCGGCTTCCCGTTCAAGACGGACGAGCAGGCCGCGTAACCGTCCCCTGAGTCGCGCACTCAGGTACGACCGCTAGGATGGCGGGGTTTGTGCCAAGTATCTCTAGGGATGCCGCGCAGGCCCCGCCTTCAGCGGGTCTACTCCCTTCTTCGGGAGCAACCGGGTGAGGCATCCGCTTCACCCCACCACCACAGGTCGTCGTTCGTGTAACGGCCGGCGAAACCTGGTGAACAAAGGAATCACTAGTCATGACCATGACTGATCCGGTCGCAGACATGCTGACGCGTCTGCGCAACGCGAACTCTGCGTACCACGACACCGTGTCGATGCCCCACTCGAAGCTGAAGGCGCACATCGCCGACATCCTCAAGGCAGAGGGCTACATCTCCGACTGGTCCGTCGCCGACGCTCGCGTGGGCAAGACCCTCACGCTCGAGCTCAAGTTCGGCCCGAACCGCGAGCGCTCCATCGCCGGCATCAAGCGCGTCTCGAAGCCCGGCCTCCGCGTCTACGCGAAGTCGACCGAGATCCCCACCGTCCTCGGTGGCCTCGGTGTCGCCATCCTGTCCACCTCCTCCGGTCTGCTCACCGACCGTCAGGCTGAGAAGAAGGGCGTCGGCGGGGAAGTCCTCGCCTACGTGTGGTAATCGAAGATGTCGCGTATTGGAAGACTGCCCATCGACATCCCCGCCGGGGTCGATGTGAAGATCGACGGCTCGGCCGTCACCGTCAAGGGGCCCAAGGGTGAGCTCTCGCTCAACGTGGCGAGCCCCATCGAGGTCAAGATCGAGGACAACCAGGTCCTCGTCACCCGCCCCGACGACGAGCGCAACTCGCGCTCGCTGCACGGCCTGACCCGCACCCTCATCAACAACCAGATCGTCGGCGTGACGCAGGGCTACTCGAAGCAGCTCGAGATCGTCGGTACCGGTTACCGCGTGGCTCAGAAGGGCTCGGCCATCGAGTTCGCTCTCGGCTTCTCGCACCCCGTCACCGTTGAGGCGCCCGCGGGCATCACCTTCGCGGTCGAGGGCAACAACAAGGTGACCGTCACCGGCATCGACAAGCAGCTCGTCGGCGAGACCGCTGCGAACGTCCGCAAGATCAAGAAGCCCGAGCCCTACAAGGGCAAGGGCATCCGCTACGCCGGCGAGGTCGTGCGTCGCAAGGCCGGAAAGGCTGGTAAGTAACCATGGCTAACAACAGCAAGACTGCTGCCCGCGGCCGCCGCCACGCCCGTCTGCGCAAGAAGGTCGTCGGCACCGCCGCCCGTCCCCGTCTCGTCGTCACCCGCTCGGCCCGCCACCTCTTCGTGCAGGTCGTCGATGACGCCGTGGGCCACACCCTCGCGTCCGCGTCGACCCTCGAGGCCGACCTGCGCGTGTTCGAGGGCGACAAGACCGCCAAGGCCCGCCGCGTCGGCGAACTGGTCGCCGAGCGCGCCAAGGCCGCAGGCATCGAGGCCGTCGTGTTCGACCGCGGTGGCAACAAGTACGCGGGCCGCGTCGCGGCCATCGCTGAGGGCGCTCGTGAAGGTGGGCTGGACCTGTGACCGACGAGAACATCAAGAAGGGGCAGGACGTGACCGACACGGCGACGACTGCAGAGAAGCCGGTCGAGACCGCTGCCGGCAGCGACACGCTCACGCGTGACACCCGCGAGAGCCGTCGCGGTGGCCGCGGCGATCGCGGTGGCCGCAACGAGCGCGGTTCGCGCAATGACGACCGCAGCCAGTTCCTGGAGCGCGTCGTCACCATCAACCGCGTCTCCAAGGTCGTGAAGGGCGGTCGTCGCTTCAGCTTCACCGCCCTCGTGGTCGTCGGTGACGGCAACGGCCTGGTCGGCGTCGGCTACGGCAAGGCCCGCGAGGTGCCGCTGGCGATCTCGAAGGGCGTCGAGGAGGCGAAGAAGAACTTCTTCCGCGTCCCGCGCGTCGGCTCGACGGTCCCGCACCCCGTGCAGGGCGAGGCCGCCGCCGGTGTGGTGCTCCTGCGCCCCGCCGCCCCCGGTACCGGTGTTATCGCCGGTGGCCCGGCCCGTGCCGTGCTCGAGTGCGCCGGCATCCACGACGTCCTGAGCAAGTCGCTCGGCTCGTCGAACACCATCAACATCGTGCACGCCACCGTCGAGGCCCTGAAGAGCCTCGAGGAGCCGCGCGCCGTCGCCGCCCGTCGTGGTCTCGACTACGACGAGGTCGTGCCGGCCCGCATCCTGCGTGCCGAGGCTCAGGCAGCCGAGGCTGCCGCTGCAGCGAAGGCAGGTGCCTAATGGCGCGGCTCAAGGTCACCCAGATCAAGGGCAAGGTTAGTGAGAAGCAGAACCAGCGCGACACGCTGCGCAGCCTCGGGCTCAAGCGCATCGGCGATGTCGTGGTCCGTGAGGACAACGCGCAGAACCGCGGTTACGTGCGTACCGTCGCTCACCTGGTGAAGGTTGAGGAGATCGACTAATGGCTGACGAGAAGACGACGGAAGAGACCGTCGCGAAGAAGCCGGCGGCCAAGAAGGCGAACGCCGCGGCTTCGTCGAAGGCAGCGGCGAAGGCCGAGGCTCCCGCAGAGCGCGTGAGCGTTCTGAAGGTGCACCACCTGCGCCCCGCCGCAGGTGCCAAGAAGGACCGCACCCGCGTCGGTCGTGGTGAGGGCTCGAAGGGCAAGACCGCGGGCCGCGGCACGAAGGGCACGAAGGCGCGCTACCAGGTGCGCCCCGGATTCGAGGGCGGCCAGCTGAACTCGGTCATGCGCGCCCCGAAGCTGCGCGGGTTCAAGAACCCGTTCCGTGTCGAGTACCAGGTCGTGAACCTCGAGAAGCTCGCCGAGCTCTACCCGCAGGGCGGCGACGTGACCGTCGCCGACCTGGTGGCCAAGGGCGCCGTTCGCAAGAACGAGAAGGTCAAGGTGCTCGGCACCGGCGACATCGCGGTCAAGCTGAACGTGACCGTCGACAAGGTCTCGGCCTCGGCCGAGCAGAAGATCGTCGCGGCCGGCGGCTCGATCAAGTAGTACCCGTCATGAGCGGCATCCGCGACTGACGTAAAGTAGAGGGTCGGTGGCGAAAGCCACCGGCCCTCTCTCATCATCGAAAGCAGGACGAACCCTTGTTCAGCGCCATCGTGCGGGTGTTCCGCACGCCCGACCTTCGCAAGAAGCTCCTGTTCACCCTCGCGATCATCGCGATCTTCCGGCTCGGGTCGTTCATCCCCTCGCCGTACGTCGACTTCGCGAACGTGCAGGCGTGTCTGAATGCGAACCAGGGCACGACTGGCCTCTACGAGCTGGTCAACCTGTTCTCCGGCGGGGCGCTCCTCAAGCTCTCGATCTTCGCGCTCGGCATCATGCCGTACATCACGTCGTCGATCATCGTGCAGCTGCTGCGCGTCGTGATCCCGCACTTCGAGACGCTGTACAAAGAGGGCCAGGCGGGCCAGGCGCGCCTCACGCAGTACACGCGCTACCTCACCATCGCGCTCGGCGTCCTGCAGTCCACGACGCTGATCACGGTGGCGCGCAGCGGCGCACTGTTCGGCACGACGAGCGCCACCGAGTGCTCGAACATCATCACCGACACCAGCTGGTACGCGATCCTGCTCATGGTCATCACCATGACCGCGGGCACCGGCCTCATCATGTGGCTGGGCGAGCTCGTCACCGAGCGCGGCATCGGCAACGGCATGTCCCTGCTGATCTTCACCTCGATCGCCGCGCAGTTCCCCACCTCGTTCTGGGCGATCGAGCAGAGCAACGGCATCGGCACCTTCCTGCTGGTGCTGCTCATCAGCGTCGTCGTCGTCGGGGCGGTCGTCTTCGTCGAGCAGTCGCAGCGGCGCATCCCCGTGCAGTACGCGAAGCGCATGATCGGGCGGCGCACCTACGGCGGCAACAACACCTACATCCCGATCAAGGTGAACATGGCGGGCGTCGTGCCGGTCATCTTCGCCTCGTCGCTGCTGTACCTGCCGGCGCTCGTCGCCCAGTTCAACCAGCCCGCCTCCGGCCAGGCGCCCGCCGCGTGGGTCACCTGGGTGACGAACAACCTGACCAACGGCGGCCACCCGATCTACATGGCGCTGTACGCGCTGCTCATCGTCGGCTTCACCTACTTCTACGTCGCGATCACCTTCAACCCCGAAGAGGTCGCGGACAACATGAAGAAGTACGGGGGATTCATCCCCGGCATCCGTGCCGGCCGGCCGACCGCCGAGTATCTCGACTACGTGCTCACCCGCATCACGCTGCCGGGTTCCATCTACCTGGCCGTGGTCGCCCTCGTCCCGCTTGTGGCCTTCGCGCTGCTGGGCGCAAGCAGCAGCTTCACCTTCGGTGGAACGTCGATCCTCATCATCGTGGGCGTCGGCCTCGAGACGGTGAAGCAGATCGACTCGCAATTGCAGCAGCGCCACTACGAAGGGTTGCTTCGATGACGGAAGCCGTCGCAGAGAACACGCAGGGGGGAGCGCGGCTCCTCATCGTCGGTCCGCCAGGGGCCGGCAAGGGCACGCAGGCGGTCTTCATCGCCCAGTCCCTCGGCATCCCCGCCGTGTCCACCGGTGACATCTTCCGCGACAACATCAAGAACGAGACGCCGCTCGGCCTCAAGGTCAAGGAGATCACCTCGACGGGCGCCTACGTGCCCGACGAGCTGACCAACGAGATCGTCGCCGACCGGCTGAGCCAGGCTGACGCAGAGAACGGATTCCTGCTCGACGGCTATCCGCGCACCACGGGTCAGGTCGCGTTCCTCGATGAGTGGCTCGCGGCGCGCGGCACGCAGCTCGACGCGGTCGTGCAGCTGACCGCCGACACTGAGCACGTCGTCGAGCGCCTGTTGAAGCGCGCCGCTGATCAGGGCCGGGCCGACGACACCGAAGAGGTGATCCGTCACCGCCTCGACGTCTATGCGGAGCAGACCGCTCCGCTCATCGACGTCTTCAGCCAGCGCGGCTTGCTGGTCACGGTCGACGGTCTCGGCACGATCGACGAGGTCGCGGAGCGGATCCACGAGGGGCTCGAGGCCCGCGGCATCCGTCGCCCCGGAATCGCCGTCGCCTAGCCGCCAGATGCGCTCGCTTCGCAAGTCCATCTACAAGTCGCCGGCGCAGCTTCGGCTGATGATCGAGCCGGGGCTCGCGACGGCGGCGAGCCTCGACGCCGTCGAGGCGCTCGTGAAGCCGGGCGTGACGACGCTCGAACTCGACGCGGCCGCCGAGGCGGCGATCGAGGCCCGCGGCCTGAAGCCGAACTTCAAGCTCGAGCACGGCTACTTCCACACGATCTGCGCGTCGGTGAACGACGAAGTCGTGCACGGCATCCCCGGCGCGGCCGTGATCGCTGCGGGCGACATCGTGTCGATCGACTCCGGCGCCATCTCAGCGCAGGGGTGGAACGGCGACGCGGCGCGCAGCTTCGTCGTCGACGGCTCCGCGGGGGAGGAGAGCAGTGCCAGCGCCGACGACGTCGCCGCGCGCCGCGAGCTGAACCGCGTGACCGAGCAGTCGCTGTGGCGCGGCATCGCCCAGCTCTACACGGCGAAGCACCTCAACGAGGTCGGCGCCGCCATCGAGGAGTACATCGAGTCGCAGGGCGACTACGGCATCCTCACCGACTACATCGGTCACGGCATCGGTCGCTCGATGCACGAGGACCCGCCCGTGTTCAACTACGCGGTGCGTCAGCGCGGCCCCGAGGTGCGCCCGGGTCTCGTCGTCGCGATCGAGCCGATGGTCACACTCGGCGGAGCCGACACCTACGTCCGCGACGACGGGTGGACGGTCGTCACGGAAGACGGCTCGGCCGCCGCCCACTGGGAGCACAGCGTCGCCGTCCACAAGGACGGCATCTGGGTGCTGACCGCCGCCGATGGCGGCGCCGCCGGGCTCGCGCCGTTCGGCATCACCCCCACACCCATCGCCTAGAGATTCTGAGGGTCCCGGATGCCTGAACCGATCGTCTTCGTCCTCGATGTCGCCCCCGCCGACGCCGCCGAGCCGGCATCCGGCTGGGAATCGACCGTGCGACGGGTGCCGGCGGACGAGCCGATCGTGCGCGGCACCGATCTCGCGGCGACCCGCGGTGACGGAGTGTTCGAGACGCTGGGCGTGCTCGAGGGGTGCCCGCAAGCGGTCGACGCGCACTTCTGGCGCCTCGCCAACTCTGCCGGCCTCCTCGAACTGCCCGCCCCGAACCTCGAGCAGTGGCGCGTCGCGATGAGGCTCGCGGGGGCGGCGCTTCCGATCGATCGCCAGGGCGGCATCAAACTGGTGCTCTCGCGCGGCGTCGAGGGCGCGAACCGGCCGACCGGCTGGCTGATCGCCACCGTGGCCGAGGACGACTTCGCCAACCGCACAGACGGATGGAAGGTCGTCACGCTCGACCGCGGGTACCGTCACGACCTTTCCGAGCACGCGCCCTGGCTACTGCCCGGCGCGAAGACGCTGTCGTATGCGGTCAACATGGCGACGCTGCGCGAGGCGGCCCGCCGTGGCGCCGACAACGCGATCTACGTCTCGTCCGACGGTTACGTCATGGAGGCTCCGCAGTCGAGTGTGCTGCTGCGGCGCGGTGACACGCTCGTGACCCCGAAGACCGACATCGGCATCCTTCCCGGCACGACCCAGCTCAGCGCCTTCGCGCTCGCGCAGGAATGGGGCTTCGCCACCGAGGACCGGCTCGTGCCGTCGGGCGAGCTGCTGGACTCCGACGGAGTCTGGCTGCTGTCGAGCGTCAAGCTTGCGACTCCGATCACCGCGGTCGACGGGCAGCCGATCGCCGTCGACCGCGAGTTCAGTGACCGCCTCAACGCCGGGCTGCTCGCGCGCCGCGAGTAGGAGGCGGAAGCCGGCGACACGCCGCAGGGCCAAGCGAGTGTAGACCTGAACTCGCGTTATGGGAACACTTCGGGTACGATTGATCTTTGGTGTCTTGCACCCGTTTTGCGGTGCGCGTCGTGCAACGTTCGAGGCGCCACATCCCCCGCACGAACAGCGAATTCCGACTGAGCGACAGTGAGGCTATGGCCAAAAAAGACGGCGTCATCGAGATCGAAGGATCTGTGATCGAGGCTCTGCCCAATGCGATGTTCCGCGTCGAGCTGACCAACGGTCACAAGGTTCTTGCCCACATCAGCGGCAAGATGCGTCAGCACTACATCCGCATCCTCCCCGAGGACCGCGTGATCGTCGAGCTGAGCCCCTACGACCTGACCCGTGGCCGCATCGTCTACCGCTACAAGTAAGGATTCGCTGCACAAGTAACGGCCCTCCCTGCCAGGGAGGCGCACGATGACAGCGAAGGAAACAACTCAATGAAGGTCAAGCCGTCAGTCAAGCGCATCTGCGAGCACTGCAAGATCATCCGCCGCAACGGCCGGGTCATGGTCATCTGCTCGTCGAACCCGCGCCACAAGCAGCGCCAGGGTTAATCGCAAGCTTCACAACTTCACACAGATAGGCACCGCCAGATGATTCGCGGTCTCCATTCGGCTTCGCCGAGTCGACCAGCGAATCGGACACCTCGGGTTGGAGGCCCGGGCACCGGCGCTGCTCCACACCTCCACTCACTTACAGGAGAAAGCCAACATGGCACGTCTTGCAGGCGTTGACATCCCGCGCGAGAAGCGTGTGGAGATCGCACTGACGTACATCTACGGTGTCGGTCGCACCCGGTCGCTTCAGACCCTCGCCGCCACCGGAATCTCGGGGGACATCCGGGTCAAGGACCTGACCGACGACCAGCTCGTCGCCCTCCGCGATTACATCGAGGGAACCTTCAAGGTCGAGGGTGACCTCCGCCGCGAGGTCCAGGCCGACATCCGTCGCAAGGTCGAGATCGGCTCCTACGAGGGTCTGCGCCACCGCCGTGGCCTCCCGGTGCGCGGTCAGCGCACCAAGACGAACGCTCGTACCCGTAAGGGCCCGAAGCGCACCGTCGCCGGCAAGAAGAAGGCCGGCCGCAAGTAATCGCGGGCCCACGGATTCAGGAGAGATAGACACAAATGGCTGCACCTAAGACGGCTGCGCGCAAGCCGCGCCGCAAGGAGAAGAAGAACATCGCCGTGGGCCAGGCCCACATCAAGAGCACCTTCAACAACACGATCGTGTCGATCACCGACACGACCGGTGCTGTGATCAGCTGGGCCTCCGCCGGTGGCGTCGGCTTCAAGGGCTCGCGCAAGTCGACCCCCTACGCCGCGCAGACCGCCGCCGAGTCGGCCGCCCGCCAGGCGCAGGAGCACGGCATGAAGAAGGTCGACGTCTTCGTGAAGGGCCCGGGCTCGGGCCGCGAGACCGCCATCCGCTCGCTTCAGGCCGCCGGCCTCGAGGTGGGCAGCATCACCGACGTGACGCCGCAGGCCCACAACGGCGCCCGCCCGCCGAAGCGTCGTCGCGTCTAACTAGGACACTGTCGCGGCGGGTGCCCCTCGCGGGGCATCCGCCCGCAAAGGCTTCTCAACAACTCCATAACTCCACTCACGCAAGGGTCATATAGCGGACCCTTAGCCGAAAGGAATCAACAGTGCTCATTGCACAGCGTCCTACTCTGACCGAGGAGTCGATCTCGGAGTTCCGCTCGCGGTTCGTCATCGAGCCGCTCGAGCCGGGCTTCGGCTACACCCTCGGCAACTCGCTCCGCCGCACGCTGCTGTCCTCGATTCCGGGCGCTGCGGTCACGAGCATCCGCATCGACGGCGTGCTGCACGAGTTCAGCACCGTGCCCGGCGTCAAGGAAGATGTCACCGAGATCATCCTGAACATCAAGGGCCTGGTCGTCTCGAGCGAGCACGACGAGCCCATTACCGCCTACCTGCGCAAGCAGGGTGCGGGCGAGGTCACGGCGGCCGACATCTCCGCCCCGGCCGGTGTCGAGATCCACAACCCCGAGCTCGTCATCGCGACGCTCAACGACAAGGCCAAGCTCGAGATCGAGCTCACCATCGAGCGCGGCCGCGGTTACGTCTCGGCCCAGCAGAACCGCAGCGAGTTCAGCGAGGCCGGCCAGATCCCGGTCGACTCGATCTACTCGCCGGTCCTCAAGGTCACGTACCGCGTCGAGGCCACCCGTGCGGGCGAGCGCACCGACTTCGACCGCCTCGTGGTCGACGTCGAGACCAAGCCGGCGATCAGCCCGCGCGACGCGATCGCCTCGGCGGGCCGCACCCTGGTCGAGCTGTTCGGCCTCGCTCGCGAGCTGAACAACCAGGCCGAGGGCATCGAGATCGGCCCGGCCCCGGTCGACGCCGTTCTCAGCTCCGAGCTGTCGATGCCCATCGAGGACCTCGACCTCTCGGTTCGCTCCTACAACTGCCTCAAGCGCGAGGGCATCAACACCGTCAGCGAGCTCGTCTCCCTGTCCGAGACGCAGCTCATGAACATCCGCAACTTCGGCCAGAAGTCGGTGGATGAGGTCAAGGACAAGCTGACGGAAATGGGCCTGTCGCTCAAGGACTCGGTCCCCGGGTTCGACGGCGCCCACTTCTACAGCGGCTTCGAGGACGAGAACTAAGCTTCTCGCCCCCGACCACCACCCTTTCACCAACGGAGAAACACCATGCCTAAGCCCACGAAGGGCCCCCGCCTCGGAGGCGGTCCCGCTCACGAGCGCCTGCTCCTCGCGAACCTGGCCGCCAGCCTGTTCACGCACAAGTCGATTCAGACGACCGAGACGAAGGCCAAGCGCCTGCGCCCCATCGCTGAGCGACTGATCACCTTCGCGAAGCGCGGCGACCTGCACGCGCGCCGTCGCGTGCTCGCCGTGATCAAGGACAAGTCGGTCGTGCACGAGCTGTTCACCCAGATCGCTCCGCTCGTCGCCGAGCGCGAGGGCGGCTACACCCGCATCATCAAGACCGGCTACCGCAAGGGCGACAACGCCCCCATGGCCGTGATCGAGCTCGTGCTCGAGCCCGTCACGCCGAAGGTGAAGAAGGCCAAGCCGGCTGCCGCCGCTGCGCCCGTCGCCGACGAGCCGGCCGCCGAGGAGACCGAGGTCGTCGAGACCGAGGCCCCTGAGGAGACCGAGGCCGCTGAGGCGCCCGCCGAGGAGACCGAGGCGCCCGCCGAGGAGACCGAGGCCGCCGCAGACGAGGCCCCGGCCGACGAGGCCAAGTCCGAGTAACTCGGACCGCTTTTACGAAACGCCCCGCGCCCGCAAGGGTGGCGGGGCGTTTCTGTTGCGCACGACAATAGGGTCGTGACGGATGCCGGAAGCCGCTGCCCCTGCGGAAGCGGACTCAGCTACGGGGAGTGCTGCGGGCCGCTGCACGCCGGCGAGCGCCGGGCCGCCACCGCAGAGCAGCTCATGCGCAGCCGCTACGCCGCCTTCGCGGTGGGCGACACCGCCTATGTGCTCTCGACGTGGCATCCCTCGACCCGCCCGCGCTCGATCGCGCCCGAGACGGACCTGCAATGGCGCCGGCTCGACGTGCTGCGCACGACCGCCGGCGGCCCGTTCGACACGCGCGGCACCGTCGAGTTCCGCGCCGTGTGGCGCCAAGGCGCCGAACGTGGAGCGCTGCACGAGCGCAGCCGCTTCGAGCGCGTCGGCGGTGCCTGGCTCTACGTCGACGGCGATGTGCTTCCCGACTGAGGCGCGGCCCTCATCCTGATGCGCCGATTCGGCGCGCGACGAGGTCGAGTCGCCTCATGAAGCGCGTCGATACGCTTGAGGCGATGAGCGCCGACACCCCCACCCGCGTGCGGCTCGACGTCGCCTACGACGGCACCGATTTCAGCGGCTGGGCCAGGCAGCCCCGGCTGCGCACGGTCCAGGGAGTGCTCGAGGAGGCCCTCGCCACTCTGTTCCGGCGCACGCCGCCGTCGCCGACGCTCGTCGTCGCGGGGCGAACGGATGCCGGAGTCCACGCGGCCGACCAGGCGGTGCACCTCGACCTCAGCCACGACCAGGTGAACGCGCTGCGCAATGTGCGCGTCGCGGGGGAGCCGCCGGCCGATGCGGGCGCCGCGCTCGCCTACCGCCTGAACGGCATCCTCGGCAGCACGACCGACGTCGTGGTGCGGCGCGGTGCCGTCGCGCCGGTGGGGTTCGACGCGCGCTTCTCGGCGATCTGGCGACGCTACGAATACCGCATCAGCGACCGCATCGGCACGCGCGACCCCGGGCAGCGGCACCGCACCGTCTGGTGGCCGGCCGCGCTCGACGTCGACGCCATGCACGCCGCGGCGCAGAGCCTGCTCGGCCTGCACGACTTCGCCGCGTACTGCAAGCCGCGCGAGGGGGCGACGACGATCCGCACGCTGCAGCGCTTCGACTGGCGCCGGGACGAGTCCGGCGTTCTGGTGGCCGAGTTGCAGGCCGACGCGTTCTGTCACAGCATGGTGCGCGCCCTCGTCGGCGGCTGCGTCGCCGTCGGGGAGGGGCGGCTCGCGGCATCCGATCTCGCCCTGATCCTCGACGTGGGGGAGCGCACGAGCGCGTTCAAAGTCATGCCGGCGAAGGGTCTGACGCTCACCGAGGTGGGCTACCCTGCCGACGACGAGCTCGCGGCGCGAGCCGAGGCTACCCGCGC
>NZ_JBLRDT010000139.1:0-6775 GCF_057512245.1 Gryllotalpicola sp. CP2-P1 | reverse complement strand
CGACGCCGGCGAGCGCCGTCCAGGTCTCCGGGTCGGCGCCGCCCTCGACGGCCGCGATGGACACGGCGTAGTCGGGGATGTCGTAGAGATAGTTGACCGTGCCGTCGATCGGGTCGACGACCCAGGTCACGCCGGAGGTGGGGGCGTCGCCCGCGCCGGACTCCTCGCCGAGGAATCCGTCACCGGGCCGCGCGTCGGCGAGCAGCGAGCGGATCAGGTCTTCGGACTCGCGGTCGGCCTCGGTGACGACGTCGACCGGCGAGGACTTGAGCGCGGCGACCGCGACCCCGCCCGCGCGCTTGCGGTGGATCAGCTCGGCGGCGGCCAGGGCCGTGGAGCGGGCGATCTCGAGAAGCTCGTCATTCGCGTGCGTCACGGCACGAGCCTACGGGGCGTGCGAGCGGCCTGCGCGGGCATCCCCTGCCGTTCTCTTAACACCTGATTCATAGCCGCGGGCAACGTCACTGCCAGTGTGGCGCGCCAACGTAGTCATCGATGTCGGTGTGCGTGACTGACATTCCTCCATAGCGGGCGGGCCCGGTGAGATGTGCGACTCACCCGGGCCCGCCGTTCTTAATCCGGGCGCGGCTCTGTCGCCCGAGGGGGCTGTGCCCCTAATCTGGCGCCGAACACCCGTCTTATCGGGGGAAACAGTATGGAGGTTCCGCATGTCCGACGTCCCACCGCCGCCGCCCGCGCCGCCGACCCCGCCGGGGCCACCGACGCCGCCTCCGCCCCCGCCGCCCGGCTACGGCTATGGGCCGTCGGGTGCCGCAGGAGCTGCCGGCGGTGAGCCGACGCTCGATCAGCCCTACTACGGTGCGCCCCTGCCGGTCGCGATTCGCCGCTTCTTCACGAAGTACGCGACGTTCAGCGGCCGGGCGAGCCGGGCCGAGTTCTGGTGGTGGGCGCTCGTGTCGTGGGTGATCAACGCGGTGCTCAGCACCTTCCAGAACCACCGCACGGCCGACGGCAGCCTCACCGGGCTCTCGATCACCTTCTCGACGATCGCCGCGCTGTGGGGTCTCGCCATCCTGATCCCGTGGCTGGCGCTCTGGTTCCGCCGACTGCACGACGCGAACCACAGCGGGTGGAACCTGTTCTGGTGGTTCCTGCCGATCATCGGCTGGATCATCCTGCTGGTCTTCGCGATCCAGGGGCCGCGGCCCGAGGGCGCGCGCTTCGACAAGTAGCTCGCGCAACGCGTGAAGCCCCGGTCAGAAAGAGCTTCTGACCGGGGCTTCATAGCGCATTCAGCGGGTGGCGAGTGAGGGATTCGAACCCCCGAAGGCTAAGCCGGCTGATTTACAGTCAGATCCCTTTGGCCGCTTGGGTAACTCGCCGTTGACGCTTCCGACCGCGTGTATTCACCCGATCGAAGGCGCTGGTCAATCGTACCCGCGTGGCGCGCTCCCACGAAATCGGAAGCCACTCCCCCGGCATCCGCTCGGACCGCCGCACCGACCCGCCAGACCGCGGCGCGCTTAAGCTGGTGCGCATGGCAGATTCTTCTTTCGACATCGTCTCCAAGGTCGACAAGATGGAGGCCGACAACGCGGTCAACCAGGCCAAGAAGGAGCTCGACCAGCGCTACGACTTCAAGGGTGTCGGCGCCTCGGTCGAGTGGTCGGGCGACGACCTGCTGCTCAAGGCCAGCTCGGAAGAGCGCGTGACCGCCGTGCTCGACGTGCTGCAGTCCAAGCTCATCAAGCGCGGCATCTCGCTGAAGTCGCTGGATGCCGGCAAGCCGTTCCCCAGCGGCAAGGAGTTCCGCATCGAGGCGAAGCTCAAGAACGGCATCGAGCAGGACGTCGCGAAGAAGATCTCGAAGATCATCCGTGACGAGGCGCCCAAGTCGATCAAGAGCCAGATCCAGGGCGACGAGCTGCGCGTCTCGTCGAAGTCGCGCGACGACCTGCAGTCGACCATCGCGCTGCTCAAGGGCAAGGACCTCGACGTCGACCTGCAGTTCGTGAACTTCCGGTAGCTCGGCAGGATCAGACGAGCGGATGCCCCGGGCTTCGGCCCGGGGCATCCGTGTCGGCTCGTGCTACCTCAGCGCGTCGCACGCGCTCCCGTCGTGGTCGGCGTCGAGCTTCGCAACGTCACCGAAGTACGGGTAGTACTTCTTGTACCACGCCTGCGCCTGCGCCCAGGTCGAGAAGTTCGAGCAGTTGACGCTGTCGCCCGGGCTCACTCGCCGGGTGGGCGCACTGGTCTTCGCGACGGAGACATAGCCGCTCTTGGCGCCCGTCACCCTCACTGTGATCGGGTACGGAGCATCGGCTGACACGAGCCGGTAGCTCGCGCCGGTCGCCCCACGGATCGCCGCACCGTTGCGGTACCACTGGTACGTGAAGCTCGTCCCTGCGGTCCACCCGCCGCGGTTCGCGACGAGCGTGCTTCCGACCAGGTCTGTGCCGCTGATGGTCGGCGTGGCGGCCGTCAGCGTGCCAGCCGCCACCTTGGCGGTGGGCGCGGAGGCCACCGTCGAACTCGTCCAGCCGGGAATCGCCCCCGTGACGCGGACGGTGATCACCTTCTGGTACAAGCCGGCGGTGAGGGCGAGGCGCGCTGACGTCGCGCCCGAGATCGCGACACCGTTCTGGTACCACCGGTAGGAAAGGGCGCTCCCCGAGGTCCACGTGTCCGGCGCCGCAGTCAGCGTCGCACCGACCTTGACGGTGCCCGAGATCTTGGGCGCCGGCCCGCTGACGAGACCGAGCGTGACCTTGCCCGATGCGGCCGAGGTCTTGGTGACGGTCGTGTAGCCGGCCTTCGTTCCCGTGACTTTGACCGTGATGGGAAGACCTTCCTGCTCTGCGCCGAGCTTCAGGGTGGCGGCGGTCGCCCCTGCGATCGGAGCACCGCCGGCGAACCACTGGTAGCTCAGAGCGGTGCCGCTCGTCCAGGCGCCTGCCTTCGCGGTGAGCGTCTGCCCCTTCGCGGCGATGCCCGCGATGGTGGGCACCGCCGACGCGAGCGAGCCGGATGCCACTGCGGCGGTCGCCGCCGACGACTTGCTGTTCGACGACCAGCCGGACTTCGTCGCTGTGACCGTCACCGTCACCTTCGCGCCCAGCTGCGCCGCAGCCGGGACGAGTGTCGACTTGGTCGCGCCGCTGATCGCCGCACCGTTCGCGTACCACCGATACGAGATCGTCGAGCCCGAGGTCCACGTACCGGCCTTGGCGGTCAGAGTCACCCCCACCTTCGCCGTGCCGGAGATCGTCGGGGCGGGTCCGCTCACGACACCGGCCGTGACCGGGCCACGGGCCGGGGACGTCTTGGCAACCGAGGCATACCCCGACTTGGAGCCGGTCACCTTGACCGTGATCTTCTTGCCCTTCTGGGCACTGCTCAGCTTGAACGTGGACGCGGTCGCCTTCGAAATGGCGGCGCCCGAGGCGTACCACTGGTAGCGGAGCGTCGTGCCCGAGGTCCACGTTCCCGGCTTCGCGGTGAGGGTCTGGTTCACGGCCGCCGTGCCGGTGATGGTGGGGGTCGGCGCCGTGAGACTTCCGGTCGCCACCGCTGCGGTCTGCGCACTGGTCGCGACATAGCTCGTATATCCGTCGAGCCTCGCCGTCACGGCGACGCTGAGCTTCTTCCCCACCAGGCTCGCGGAAGTCGGCGTGTACGTCTGCGCGACGGCGCCGGAGATGGGTGCTCCGCTCGCCAGCCACTGGTAGCTGACCTTCGCAGTGCTCGGCGAGAGCGTTCCCGTGGTCGCGGTGAGCGTCTTTCCGATCTGCGCGGTGCCGCTCACCTTCGGCGCGGCCGATGACGTGACGGCTGCGACGCCGCCGTCCGCGCCCGGCGCGAGCGCGACGGCGAAGTCGACGGAGCCGTCGGGGCCGCGCGTGCCGCCGGCCGGTACGTCGAGGGGGTACACCGCGCGGCCGCCGTCGGGGGTGAAGCTGATGGTGTGACTTCCGTCGGGCAGAGCCTGCGCGACGCGCGGCGTCGCGGCGGTGCCGTCGATCGCCCAGCTGCCACCGTCCACGGCCGGCACCGTCACCGTGCCCTGCGCGGTCTCGTGCCAGACGAACCTGCCGGAACTCGCGACCAGCTCTCCCGCAGGCTGCGTGACGCTCGGAGCGGCGAGGCCGCCGACCGCCGCGGGGTCTTTGGCGGAGCTCGTGACCGCGTAGTGGATCGGCCCGAACGCCGACGGCGCCGTCCAGGCATCCGTCTTCGTGCCGATGCCGGACTGCGGGTCGATGCCGCTCAGCTCGCCCGGTGTCACCTCGGTGCCATCGGCGGGCGCGGTGCTGCTCGCGATGGGGTTCGACGCCGTGCCGAGCGTGAAGTCGGTCGTCATGCCGTCGAACGACGTTCCGGAGACGACGGCCGCCGAGCTCGATTCCGTCGAGTCGAGGCGCAGCCCGTGGGCGACGACCTCCGCCTCGGGGTACTGGTCCTCGAACCAGCTGAGCGGCTCGGGGCTCGACTTGCCGCCGTCGGCCGACTCGGCGAGATCCGAACTCCAGAACTTCCAGCCCGTCACGTCGAAATCGCCGGCCGCGTTCAGGGCCAGCCCGTTCTGGTACGGCTCCGCGCTCAGCGTCATGCGGCTCGCACTCGTGCTATCGGTGTCCACCTCGAGCACATAGGCCGGGTCCGCACCGCCATCGGCCGGGGCGACCGCCACGGTGAAGCCGAGCTCCGTCACGTCGGCGAGCGCGACGCCCTCCTCGTGGAACGCGTCAGCCGGCTGCCCGCTGGCGGCGGCGAACTGCAGCCCGCCGTCGACCAGGGTCGGGGCGACGCCCTCGACGTGGTAGTCGAACAGGCTCTCGGTGCCGGTGCCGGTGCCGGTGCTGTCCGCGGCGTTCGCCGGGACCGTGCCGACGGCGACAGCGAGAGTGGTCAGCGCAGCGAGAGCGGCGCAGGCCGAGATGGTGCGTTTCATCGAGGCACTCCGTGCGAGAGAAAAGCGGCCGGTGCGGCCGCCCGTCTCACGATAGGGATTCCTAGACGCACGAACTAGCTTCAGCGGACCCCCAGAGCAGGGGCGACTGCGCGCCGCGCCCGATCAGCAGCGCCGCCCCGTCACCCGAGCGTCGCCGGCAGCTCCCGTTCCTCACCGAGCACGTGCTTCGCGAGGAACGCGAGCACGACCTGGTACCAGACCTTCGCGTGCTGCGGCGACAGCACCCAGTGGTTCTCGTCGGGGAAGTACAGGAAGCGGTGGTCGGTCGAGCCGTCGTCGGCCGCGGGCGACCCCGACTTCGAGAGCAGCTCGTACCAGAGCCGCAGCCCCTCGCCGATCGGCACGCGGTAGTCGCGGTCGCCGTGCACGACGAGCATCGGCGTCACGATCTTCTCGACCGACAGGTGCGGGCTGTTCGCGAGCGCCGCCTCGGGCGACAGCTCACGCTGCCAGTACCAGGCGGCATCTGTCGTCGGCCCGAACTGATCGAGCGCCCACAGGCTCGCGTGCGTCACGATGGCCCGGAAGCGGTCGGTGTGGCCCGCGACCCAGTTCGCCATGTAGCCGCCGAACGAGCCACCCATCGCCGCCGTGCGCGTCTCGTCGATGTCGCTGCGGGCGACCGCCGCGTCGGTGATCGACATCAGGTCGGTGAACGGCGCCTGGCCCCATGCGCCCCAGCCGCGCTGGATGAACTGCTGCCCGTACCCGGTCGAGAGCGCAGGGTCGGGCAGCAGCACCGCGTAGCCCTCTGCGACCATCAGCCACGGGTTCCACCGCCACGACCACGTGTTCCACGACCCCAGCGGGCCGCCGTGGATCCACAGCAGCAGCGGCGCCGGCTTCTCGGCCGAGGCGCCTTCCGGCAGCGCGAGCCAGGCGCGCACCCGGCTGCCGTCTGCGGCGACCGTGTCGATCTCGGTGAGGGTGCCGGGCAGTTCAGGGGCGGCGACCGGGCTGCGCAGTTCCTGCGCGGCGATCGGATGCCTCAAGCCGGCCTCCCCCGCCAGGAACGCCGCGAGATCGAGGCGCACAGGGGCGTCGGGTGCCGCGTAGCTCGTGCGCAGCGCGTACAACGCGGAGCCGTCACGCGTGAGCTGCAGGTTGTGGAACGCCGCGGCGTCGGCGGTCACCCGTTCCACGTGTGCCTCGGCCGGGGCCTCCGTCACGCCGGAGATCAGGAAGACCGGCGCGCGGCCGTCCTCGTCGGCGGTGACGAGCAGCGCGCTCGAATCCGGCAGCCAGACGATCTCGCCGGGCCAGCGATCCCAGTCGGCGGCGATGACGCGGGGCTCGCCGCCCGCCAGGGGAACAAGCTGCAGGTGCACCACGGGCGCCGACTGCGGCGTCGAGTGCGTCTCGCTCGTGTACGCCACCCAGAGGCCGTCGGGTGAGATCGCCGGGTCGTACACGTCGTAGCCCGGGTCGTCGACGAGCACGCGGCGCTCGCCCGTGGCGGTGTCGATCGCGATCAGGGTCGAGCGCTGAGCGGCGCCCGGGGCAGGCACATCGAGCACCGCGACGAGGGTCGAGCCGTCGGGCGTGAGCTCGCCGCCGTCGTTCAGGCCGCGCCCGGCGCCGGTGAGCTGGCGCAACGTGAGCCGGCCCGCCGGCTGAGGCGCCTCGTCGCCCTCGGCCACGGGAAGCGGCGTCGCCGGGGCGTCGGAGAGCTCGGCGAGCGAGGCGGCGAAGCGTCGGGTCTCGGCCGGGCCCAGGTCCTCGTCCCAGTAGCGCACGGGGTAGCCCGTGTGCAGGATCGCGCTGACCTTGCCCTCGTCGCGCGCCTTCCGCAGCTCGCCGTCGTGCTTCAGGTCGACGGCGCTCGGCAGCAGCTCGGCG
>NZ_JBLRDT010000138.1:0-6838 GCF_057512245.1 Gryllotalpicola sp. CP2-P1 | reverse complement strand
GCCGAGCGACGCGCAGCGGACGGTTCCGTACCTGGCGGTCGCGCTCGTCCCGGTCATCGTCGCCGGGCTGACGCTCGCCCTCGACCGCCAGTTCGCGAGCGCCAAGGCGGTGGCCCTGCTCGGGGTGCTGGGCGCGATCGGCGCCGCGACCCGGGTGCTCGGCGACACGGTCGGCGGCGTCGAGCCCGTGTTCGTGGTGCTGATCCTCGCGGGCCGCGCGCTCGGTGCGCGCTTCGCCTTCCTGCTCGGCATCGTCGTCGTCACGGTGTCCGCGGTCATCACCGGGGGCATCGGGCCCTGGCTGCCGTACCAGCTGTTCGCCTGCGCCTGGGTCGGCGCCGGGGCGGGGCTCCTCCCCCGGCTGCGCGCCGGCCGGTGGGCGCGACGCGCCGAGGTCGTCATGCTCGCCGCCTACGGCGCGATCGTCTCGTGGCTGGTCGGCGCGCTGCTCAACCTCTCGTTCTGGCCGTTCGCCCTCGCCGGCGGCACGAGCATCTCGTATGCACCGGACGCCGCCTCGTTCGCGGGCCTGCTCGAGAACCTCAAGGCGTTCGCGCTCTACTCGCTCGCGACCTCCACGCTCACCTGGGACACCGTGCGGGCGATCACGACCGTCGTCGGGATCGCCGCGATCGGGCGCCCCGTGCTCGCCGCGCTGCGGCGCGCGAAGCTCTGACGGCAGGAGGGGCTGGCGACCCTCGCAGCGCGGGGCGCGGGGCGCGGGACGCGCTACACGCTGAAGTACTTCGCCTCGGGGTGGTGGAACACGAAGGCGTCCGTCGACTGCTCGGGGTGCAGCTGCAGCTCCTCGGAGAGCTCGACGCCGATGCGCTCGGGCTTCAGCAGCTCGACGACCTTGCGACGGTCCTCCATGTCGGGGCAGGCGGGGTAGCCCAGCGAGAACCGGGCGCCGCGGTATTCGAGCTTGAACAGCCCCTCGACCGAGGCGGGCTCTTCGTCGGCGAAGCCGAGCTCTGCACGGATGCGCGCGTGCCAGTACTCCGCGAGCGCCTCGGTGAGCTGCATGGCGAGGCCATTGAGCTCGAGATAGTCGCGGTAGCGGTTCTCTGCGAAGATCTTCGCGGTCGCGCGGCTCACGGACTCGCCCGCGGTCACCAGCTGCACCGGCATCACGTCGACGCGGCCGGAGCGCTCGGCATCCTCTCGCGACTTCACGAAATCGGCGAGGCACAGGTGACGGTCGCGCCGCTGCCGCGGGAAGTGGAAGCGGAGCCGCTCGGTGCCGAGCGCCGCACCCGAGCCGCCGTCGGGGGCGAGGATGCCCGCGGGGCCGAGCGCGCCGGCGGGGTCGTCGCCGTGGTGCAGCACGACGACGTCGTCGCCTTCCGAGACGACAGGGAAATAGCCGTAGGCGACGGAAGCCTCGAGCAGCCCTTCCGCGAGGATCCGGTCGAGCCAGTACCGCAGCCTCGGCCGCCCTTCGGTCTCGACGAGCTGCTCGTAGGAGGCGGCGCCGCGCCCCGGCTTCAGCCCCCACTGCCCCATGAACGTCGCGCGCTCGTCGAGGAAGGCCGAGAAGTCCGCGAGCGGGATGCCGCGCACGATGCGGGTGCCCCAGAACGGCGGCGCAGGCACCGGGTTGTCGGTCGCCACATCCGACCGGGCGGGCATCGCCTCGGGCTCGGTCAGCGTCAGCTGCGAGCCCTCGCGGTGGATGCGCTTCTTGAGCGCCGGCAGCCCCACCGAAGCGGGGTCGGCGCCACGGGCGATCTTGACGAGCGGCTCCATCAGGGCGAGGCCCTCGAACGCGTCGCGCGCGTAGCGCACCGTGCCCTCGAACATCCCGGCGAGGTCGTCCTCGACGTAGGCGCGCGTGAGTGCGGCGCCCCCGAGCAGCACCGGCCACCGGCCGGCCAGGCCGCGCTGATTCAGCTCGAGCAGGTTCTCTTTCATGACGACCGTCGACTTGACGAGCAGGCCGCTCATGCCGATCACGTCGGCGTTGTGCTGCTCGGCGGCGGCGATGATGTCGGTGATGGGCTGCTTGATGCCGAGGTTCACCACCTCGTAGCCGTTGTTGGTGAGGATGATGTCGACGAGGTTCTTGCCGATGTCGTGCACGTCGCCGCGCACGGTGGCGAGCACGATGCGGCCTTTGCCCGCCGAGGCATCCGACCTGTCCATGTGCGGCTCGAGATACGCCACGGCCGCCTTCATGACCTCGGCCGACTGCAGCACGAACGGCAGCTGCATCTCGCCCGCCCCGAAGCGCTCGCCGACGACCTTCATGCCCTCGAGCAGGTGCACGTTGATGATGTCGAGCGGGCTCTGCCCACCCGACATGGCGAGGTCGAGATCGGATTCCAGGCCCTTCGCCTCGCCGTCGATGATGCGCCGCTCGAGCCGCTCGCCGACCGGCAGCGCCGCGAGCTCGGCCGCGCGCTGGTCGCGCAGCGCCTTGGTGTCGACGCCCGCGAAGATCTCGAGCATGCGCGCGAGCGGGTCGTACTCGAGGTTGCCGTCGGCGTCGTAGCGGCGCCGGTCCCAGACGAGGTCGAGCGCGACCTGGCGCTGCTCGTCGGGAAGGGATGCGAGCGGCACGATCTTCGCCGCGTCGATGATCGCCGAATCGAGGCCGGCCTGCACCGCCTCGTGCAGGAACACCGAGTTGAGCACCTGGCGAGCCGCCGGGTTCAGGCCAAACGAGACGTTCGAGACGCCGAGGGTCGTGTGGATGCCGGGGTACTTCCGCGTGATCTGCTCGATCGCCGAGATCGTCTCGATCGCGTCGCGCCGGGTCTCCTCCTGCCCGGTGGCGATCGGGAAGGTGAGGCAGTCGACGATGATGTCGGCGACGTCGAGTCCCCACTCCCCCGTCAGCGCCTCGACGAGGCGCGTCGCGATCGCGACCTTGCCCTCGGCCGTGCGCGCCTGCCCCTGCTCGTCGATCGTCAGCGCGACGACCGCGGCGCCGTGCTCCTTGACGAGCGGCATGATGCGGCCGAAGCGCGACTCGGGGCCGTCGCCGTCCTCGAAGTTCACGGAGTTGATGACCGGCCGCCCGCCGATGAGCTCGAGCCCCGCCTGCAGCACGGCCGGCTCTGTCGAGTCGACGACGAGCGGCAGGGTCGAGGCGCTCGCGAGGCGCGAGACGATCTCGCGGGCATCCGCGACGCCATCGCGGCCGACGTAGTCGACGCAGACGTCCAGGAGGTGCGCGCCGGCGCGGATCTGATTGCGCGCGATCTCGACGCAGTCGTCGAAGCGACCGTCGAGCATCGCCTCGCGGAACGCCTTCGAGCCGTTCGCGTTCGTGCGCTCGCCGATGGCGAGGTATGAGGCGTCCTGCTCGAACGGCACGTGCTGGTACAGGCTCGCGACGCCGGGGTCGACCTCGATCGCGCGCACGGTCGACGCGGCCCGGCCGACGCGCTCGACGACGGCCTTGAGGTGCTCAGGGGTCGTGCCGCAGCAGCCGCCGACGAGCCCGAGGCCGAACTCGCGCACGAACTGCTCGTGCGCCGTCGCGAGCTCGGCGGGCTGCAGCGGGTACTCGGCGCCGTTCTTGCCGAGCACGGGCAGGCCCGCGTTCGGCATGCACATGACGGGAAGGCGCGAGTGCTTCGAGAGGTAGCGCAGGTGCTCGCTCATCAGATCGGGCCCCGTGGCGCAGTTGAGGCCGATCGCGTCGACCCCGAGCGGCTCGATCGCGGTGAGCGCGGCCCCGACCTCGGAGCCCATCAGCATGGTGCCCGTGGTCTCGATCGTGATCTCGACGAAGATCGGCAGGCGGATGCCTGCGGCTTCGCTCGCACGCTTGCAGCCGTTGATCGCCGCCTTGGTCTGCAGCAGGTCCTGCGAGGTCTCGACGAGGAACGCGTCGGCGCCGCCCGCGATGAGGCCCGCGGCCTGCTGGGCGAAGGTGTCGCGCAGGTGCGCGTAGGTGGTGTGGCCGAGGCTCGGCAGCTTCGTGCCGGGGCCGATCGAGCCGAGCACCCAGCGGAGCCTTCCGTCGCCCTGCTGCCAGGCCTCGGCCCGCTCGCGGGCGATCCGGGCTCCGGCCGCCGCGAGCTCTTCGATGCGGTCGTCGATGCCGTAGTCGGACAGGTTCGACCAGTTCGCGCCGAAGGTGTTCGTCTCGACCGCGTCGCTGCCGACCTCGAAGTACGCGTCGTGGATGCCCGCGATGATGTCGGGCCGCGTCACGTTCAGGATCTCGTTGCAGCCCTCGAGCTGCTGGTAGTCCTCGAGGCTCGGGTCCTGCGCCTGGATCATCGTTCCCATGGCCCCATCGGCCACGACGACGCGCGCGCTCATCTCGTCGAGCAGCGCACGCGAGCGAGGAGGGACAGGCAGGGCCGGATGCATGCTTTCAGGCTACTGTCCGCGGGTCGAATCGGTCGCTCTGCGACGTTCCCTGTCCCCGACCTGTCCCCCCGGCGGCCTACTTGGCGGCAGCGAGCTCGAGCGGCAGCTCGTCGAGGTCGATGAGCTCGTTCTCGTCCTGCGTCTCGACGAGTTCGAGCGCCTCGGCGGGCGTCTCGACCGCCGGCATCGAGCCGGGCAGCGGGCGCCGTGCCGACTCGCGCAGGCCGAATGCCGCAGCTGCGCCGACGACGGCGAACCCGATCAGGTAGTACGCCGGCGTCATCGGGTCGCCCGTGGCCTGCATGATCGCCTCGATGAACACGGGGGCGGTGCCGCCGAAGACGGCGACCGCGATGTTGTACGAGATGCCCATCGAGCCGTAGCGCATCGAGGTCGGGTACAGCGCGGGCAGCGCCGAGGCGAGCGTGCCGACGAGCAGCGCCGTCGGCACCGCCATCAGCAGCAGGCCGAGCAGAGTCGACCACACGGCGCCGATCGCGAGCAGGGCGAAGGCGGGCACCGCGAAGACGCCCATGGTCGCGGCGCCGATCCAGACCGTCGGGCGGCGCCCGATGCGGTCCGAGAGCATTCCGGCCACGGGGATCGCGGCCGACATCACGACGAGCACGGGAATGGTCAGCAGCGTGCCGTGGATCGGGTCGAAGCCGAGCGTGTCGGTGAGGTACGTGGGCATGTAGCTCGTGAGCGCGTAGCCGACCGTGTTGGCGGTCGCCACGAGCACGATCGCGATGAGCAGCGGCTTCCACTGCGTGCGCAGGATCGAGAGGATGCCCGTCTTGGGTGCCGGCCCCTCGACGGCATCCACCGCGTCGTTCATCGCCTTGAAGGCGGGCGACTCCTCGATCTTGAGCCGGAAGTACACGGCGATCGCGCCGATCGGGCCGGCGAGCAGGAACGGGATGCGCCAGCCGTAGTCGAGCATCGCCTGGTTGCCGAGCGTGAGCTGCATGATCGAGACCATCAGCGCGCCGAAGGCGAAGCCCAAGTACGAGCCGAGGTCGAGGAAGCCGCCGAAGAACCCGCGGCGGCGGTCGGGCGCGTATTCGCTGACGAAGGTCGTCACGCCGGCGTACTCGCCGCCGGTCGAGAAGCCCTGCAGCAGCTTCATGACCACGAGGATCACGGGGGCGGCTGCGCCGATCGTGCTGTACGACGGGATGAGGCCGACGATGAACGTCGCCGAGGCCATCATGATGAGCGTCGTGGCGAGCACGCGCTGGCGCCCGAGGCGGTCGCCCAGACGGCCGAAGATGATGCCGCCGAGCGGGCGGGCGACGTAGGTCGCGGCAAAGACGCCGAGCGAGAACAGCACCTGCACGCTCGCGGCCGCCGTCGGCAGAAACACGGCGCCCATCGTGACGGCCAGATAGCCGTAGACGCCGACGTCGTACCACTCCATGGTGTTGCCCACGACGGTGCCGCGCAGGGCGCGCTTCAGCATGGTGGTGTCGACGATCTGCACGTCGTCGAGGCGGAGCCTGCGGGGCCGGGGACGGGCCGCCTGGCGGGTGGCTCGGGCTGTGGTCGGGTGTGCGTGAGAACTCATGGTTCCTTCCTGATTGAGCGACTGACACGACGGCTCGGAACGTGCCGTCGTCGTCCGCCACTCAGGGGCTTAGCGCGACCCCCGTACGGGGGCTGTGGCGCGCGCATGAACCAATAAGTTTACAGGCGTAAACGAATTGCCGCGAATCGGCGGCCGATTATTCAGGCTGATCGGGGGCTAAATCACTGAGCGTCCGGGCCGAGTTCGGGTGATGCGAGATGCAACTCTTTGAGCGCGAGCTTCGCCGCTTGCCACCCCGACTGGCCGTGCACCCCCGGGCCGGGCGCGGTCGACCCGCCGCACAGATAGACGCCAGGAAGCGGCGTGCGCCACGGGGAGCGGCGCGGCAGCGGGCGGGCCACGAGCTGCAGGGTCGACGTCGCCCCTGCGGCGATGTCGCCGCCGATCATGTTGGGGTCCATCCGCTCGATCTCGCGCGCGGTCGTTCCCGCGCTGGCGAGCACCGTGTCGCGGAATCCGGGCGCGAAGCGCTCGATCTCGGCGGTGATCGCCTCGGTGCGGTCGGCGTCGGAGCCGGCCGGCACGTGGGTGTACGCCCAGAGCACGTGCCGCCCCGCCGGCGCGCGCGTGTCGTCGAGCACGCTCGGCTGGCTGAGCAGAAGATACGGATGCTCCGGCAGGCGCCCGCTCGCCACCTCTCCCTCGGCGCGCGCGATCTCGGCGCGGGTGCCGCCCACGTGCACCGTCACGGCGTCGCGCAGCTCGGGCGCGGCCCACGGCACGGGGTCGCTCAAGGCGAAGTCGACCTTGGCGATGCCGTCGCCGTAGCGGAACGCCTCCATCGCGGCGAGGTACGGCCTCGGCAGGCGCTCCCTCGCGAGTTTCGCGAAGGCGCGCGGGGTCACGTCGAGCAGCACGGCGTCGGCATCCGCCACCTCGGCGATGCTCTCGATCTCGACGCCGGTCTCGATGCGCCCCCCG
>NZ_JBLRDT010000137.1:0-6966 GCF_057512245.1 Gryllotalpicola sp. CP2-P1 | reverse complement strand
GTCGCCGGCTCGTGGGACGCGCCACTTGGCGTGGCGCTGAAGCACAGGTGGTTGACAGCGGCGCAATCCGACGCGCTGCGCACAGGTCTGGGGAATCCGCGCGCCCTCGAGCTGCACGACGCGTGGCGGGCCGCCGTGCTCGAGCTCATCGACGACTGCTGGGCCGGGCACTGGAGCCCGGAAGACCTCGCGCGCGCCGCCAAGCGCATGCGCGCGAGCCTCGATTCGGCGCAGGCCGCGGCCGAGGCACGACGGCGATACGAGCTGCGCTCGTTCACGCGAACCGTCCGCTCGAGCGGCATGGCGCACTACGACATCGATCTCGACCCTGAGTCCGACGCGAGGTTCTACGGGCCGATCAGGCGCCTGCTGTCGCCCCGCTTCGGCGGCCCGCGGTTCACGAGTGAGGCCGACAAGGCGGCCGCCGAGCAGGTCGAGTCCGATCCGCGGTCGAACGCGCAGTTGCAGGTCGACACCCTGCTCGACCTCATCGACCGCGCGGTTTCGAACGATTCCGGGCAGCTGTTCAAGACCCGCGAGCCTCAGGTGACCGTCGCCGTCACTGCTGACGACCTCAGGAAGGCGCGCGGCGCAGAAGACGTGCTGCGACGACACCATGCCGGCGACCACACCGCCTGCCCTGCCGCAGGGCCGGGCGATCTCGGCAGCGCGAAGGCGGTCGCGGATGGCGCCGGCACGGCGGGCAGCAACGAGAACGTCGGCGACGCCGAGATGGCGGGCAGCGCCGACAATGCCGGCGGCACCGGGAACGCCGCCGACGCGCGCTCCGCCGGCAGCGCTGGTCGCGCGCGGAACTCACAGGGAGCTGCTGGCGCCGTGTTCGGCACCACTGCGTGCCCGGGGCCAGACACCGGCGTCGCGTTCGTCGAGGGTCGCGACGAGCCCATCGCGGCCACCGACGCACTGCGCATGATCTGCAGTACCGGATTCACGCCTCTTCTCTTCGACCCGAGCGGCCAGACGATCGACCTGGGCAAAGACCAGCGCTTCTTCACGGCTCGCCAGAGGCGAGCGATCTCCGTGAGAGACGGCGGTTGCATGTACCCGGGCTGTGACCGGCCGCCGGGCGATTGCGAATATCACCACATCAACCCCTGGGCGCAGCACCCCAGTCATCGCACGTCGGAAGTCCGCGACGGAATCCTGCTCTGCCGCCGACATCACAAGATGGTTCACGACCACGGGGCGAAGATCGCCCGCAGCGAAGGCACCTACACCCTCATCTGGCCCGGCAAGGAAGCCGTCGTGCTGCACTCCAAGTCAGGCGCCCGGCTGCAGCTCCGACTGCGCGCGTGACGGCGGCTGCGTTAGCGGTGGCGGCGACGGCGACGCCGGCGAGGGTGACGGCAGCTTTTCGCATCTTGTGCCGCATGCTGTCAAGGCCTGTTTTCGCCGCGACCCGCTCAGTCACCCTCGTCCTGGGAGAGTTCATAGCCAAGGGGGAACATCATGAGCCTGGTCAGCACGACGCTTCACCGCCTTTCCAGAGCAGTCCACGTCGCACCCGCGGTCACGCTCGCCGACGTCGAGGTCGTTGCTGTCGGCGACGGCGACTGGCGCATCAGCCTTCCGGGCGGCAGCCCGTTCGCCCTGCTGGGCTTCGTCACCCTGAGCGACGGCCGCTACCGCGTGCAGTCGCTCACCCGTCCGTTCGCCGAGTTCGAGGCCGACTCCCTCGAGCACGCGATCGATGCTCTGCGCCCGCCCGCTGCGGATGCCTCGGCGATCCTCGCAGGCATTCGCCCGGCACGCGCCGCGTAGGGCTCGGGCCGGCACCCAGCGTCCGACCCGAGCAGGCGGGCGGATGCCTGAGCGTCGGTCGCAACGCGGAAGGGTCGCTCCATCACGCGAGCACCCTTCCGCGTTCGCGTGTCGCGGCGGCCGCAGGTTCGGGGCGAGATGGCCGCGGCGTTGCAGGCCGAGGGCTCATGGGCCACGGGCGCGCGGCCCAACGGCGCGTGGGGTAGCGCGTCGACAGCAGGTGCGTCGGCCACGAGGGTGCGAGCCGCGGGGCAGCGGGCGACCGAGCGCCGCGCAGCGTGCGGACTGGCCATCTTGCCGCGTCGAGAAAGCCGCCTGAACGCCGGGCAGCGTGCGGACTGGCCATCTTGCCGCGCCGAAAAAACAGCCTGGGCCCGCGGTGCTGGCGGCCGACGGCACGCACGCGCATTCTGACCCCATGAGCGACGACGACGACAGCGAACGGGACGCCGGCAGCACTAGCACCGGCACCGGCACCGGCACCGGCACCGACACCGGCACCGACCCTCAGCACGGGGTTCCCGAACACCCCGGCATGGGGCCGACGCGACGACTCGAGGCGCTGATAGACGGGGTGTTCGCCATCGTGATGACGATCATCGTGATCGAGATCGAGCTGCCCAAGCACGCCGCCGAGAGCCTGCTTGCCGAGCTGGGCGGCAACGTTCCCACCCTGCTCGGCTATGCCCTCGTCTTCGTGACGCTCGGCACCGTGTGGTTCGGCAACCGCACGCAGAGCGACTTCGCGCGCTATGCCGACCACCCCTTCGTCTGGCTCAACCTGCTCATGCTGATGCTGGTGGCGTTCGTGCCCTACACCGCCAACCTGCTCGCGCACTACCCCACCGAGCGGGTCGCCGTCGTGACCTACGGGGTGCATCTGACCGCGATCACCGCCGTGCACGGGTCCCTGTGGTGGTACCTCACGGCCCACCCCTGGCTACTGCACGCAGGGCTCACGAAGCCGTACCGCTCGCGCTCCCGGTTCCCGGCCTTCACGCTCGCCGTCGGCTTCGCCGCGGCGACCCTGCTCGGGCTCGCCTGGCCGATCGCCGGACTCATCGGCTACCTGCTCGTGCCCGTTCCCTATGTCTCGGGCCTGTACTACCGATGGCTGACCTCGCTCGCGAAGTCAGAGACCGACCGGGAAGAGGCCGCCGAGTGACGAGCGGCCGACCGGCTCACGGCGCGTACGCCTGCGCGGGCCAGCGCAGCAGCGCCGCGACCGGTGCGTGCGCCGGCAACTCATCGGCCGGCACGACCATCACGGTGGCATCCGTCAGCACGGCGGCACGCACCAGCCCCACCGACGCGCGCACGCGCCCCACGATCTCGGCCTCGCCCGCGTCCTCAGGGGCGCTCGCGACCCAGGGCGCGCGATCCAGCACGTAGACGCGGCGGCCGTCGAGCTCGTCGTTCGCGTGCGCGTCCCCGGCGCCGTCGACGAGCAGCAGCAGCTCCACCTGCGACTGCTGCAGCGCATGCACCACCTCGCCGACGCCGAGCGCCTCGACCGGGCTCTCGCCCGCGGCGCGCGGCCGGATCAGCTCGTGCGCCCGCTCGCGCAGCGACGACAGCTCGTCATCGATCGCGGCCCCGATCTCGGTGTCGAGACGCTTGCTCGAGGCATCCGACGGCCGCGCATCGACGGGCACGCCGCGCGTGATCTCCCGCGTGCCGGCACTCAGCTTGCCGAGGAAGAGCGCGAGCCCCGCCTCTTCGCCCGCGGCGACGACGAACCTGGGGTGGCGCTCCGAGACCAGCGCGTCGACACGGGCGGCGACCTCGCCCTCGTTGTGCGTCCACACGTCGACGACGTGGCGCTGATAGTTCGCCTCGGACCAGCCGCCCGCGCGCACCTTCTGCAGCGTGTCGGCACGCCCCTGCACGTGCTCGCGGGCCTGCGGCTCGTCCGACCCGGTCGTGCACAGCAGCACGTCGCCCGCATCGTGGCCGACCAGCACGACGAGGTACTCGAACGCGACCGGCCGGTGTCTCACGAGCGGCACGAGGTCGGGAACGGGGCCGAACTCCGCGAACTCGCCGACGCGGACCGCGCCCGGAAGCCCGCGGTCGAAGCGCACCTCGCCGCCCCGGGCGAGCACCAGGCGGGATGCCGGTGCCGACACACCCGTGGGCGCGGCCAGCGCCTCGACGATCGCGTCGATGTCGGCGCGCGGTGCGCCGGCCTGCTCAAGGGCGTGCGCGATGCTGTTGCGCTTCGACGCCGCCTGGCCGCGCGGGTCGGCCGTGTCCCCGGATGCGTCGACGTACACCGACGCCCACGGGCCGGATTCCTCGTAGAGCTCGCGCATGCGGTCTGCCATTCGATCTGCCTCCTCGGTGAGTGAGCTGCGCGCTGAACCGCCGAGCTACGCGTCCTCGCGCTCGGGGTTCTCCAGCTGGAAGAAGTTGGACTGCGAGCCGTCCGACTTCGTCTCCTGATAGATGAAGTTGAGCTTCCGCTCGTCGAAGGTGCGGAACCAGCCGTCCCAGTCGAGGTGCTCGAGTCGCTCGGAGTCGCCGCCGAAGTCGAAGCGCAGCACTCCGGCGCGGTCGCCGTGCTCGGTTCCGCTCACGGTCGCAGGCACGGCGTTGCGGGCCTGCGCCCACTGCCTGATCATCTCGTGGTCGGTGGTGACGAGGCTGCGGCCGTCGCGCTCCGGCTTGTCGCCCGGCGACGTGATCTCCTGCGAGTACTTCAGCGAGTCCGACGAGTTGTCGCTGGTGTTGATCGTGGAGGCCATGAGGTCATCTCCTTCGCTTGTCGATTCCCCCGGGCCGTACCCGCCGTCTCGAGCCGCTATTCGCGCTGCCCGGCGTCGCCGCCGCCGAGGTGCAGAACGTTCTTGGCACGCTGCAGCGCCTCGGCTCCCAGCGCCTCGGCCGAGTCGACCACCGCGCCGACGCGCAGCGGATCGCCCTTGGCCAGAGCCGCGAGGGTGTTGTTGCGGTACTCCTTCGAGATCTTCGGGGGAAGCGGCGGTGCGTTGCGCGTGACGTAGGCGTCGATGAGCGTGACACCGTCGTAGCGCAGCGCGTCGTCCCACGCGGCCGCCGCCTCGTCGTCGGAGCGCACCCGGATGCCGCGGAAGCCGAGCAGCTCGGCATAGCCCGCATAGTCGACCGACTCCACGTCCTGCGAGCCCGCCCAGACCGGGTTCGCGTCCTCCGTGCGCATCTCCCACGAGACCTGCGCGAGGTCGTCGTTGTGCATCACCGCGACGATGAGCTGCTTGTCCGGCCAGCGCGAGAGGTACTTCTTCACCGTGATCAGCTCGTTCATGCCGAGCATCTGGAAGGCGCCGTCGCCGATCGTGCAGATCACGGGCCGGTCGGGGTACGCGAACTTCGCCGCGACGGCATACGGCATCGCGGCGAGCATGCTCGCGAGGCGGCCGGACAGGTCACCGCGCATGCCGCGCCGCAGGCGGATGTGGTGCGCGTACCAGTCCGCCGTCGTCCCGGCATCCGCCGTCACGATCGCGTTCTCGGGCAGGCGCTCGTTCAGCTCGAAGAAGACGCGTCGCGGGTTCACGCCGTCGGGGAAGTCGACCATCGCCTCTGCGCGCATCTCCTTCTCCCAGTTCTGGAAGCCCTCGGCGACGCCCTGCTGCCAGCTGAGGTCGCTCTTCTGCTCGATGAGCGGCAGCAGCGCGTCGAGCGTCGCCCCGACGTCGCCCCAGAGGTTCGCCTCGGTGGGGTAGCGCACGCCGAGCTGCTCGGGCTTGAGGTCGATCTGCACGGCGCGGCACTGGCCGCTCGCGGGCAGGAACTCGCCGTAGGGGTAGTTCGTGCCGAGCAGCACGAGCGTGTCGCACTCCTTCATCTGCGCAAGGCTCGGCCGCGTGCCGAGCAGCCCCAGCTGCTGGGTGTGGAACGGGATGTCGGAGGGCACGACGTCCTTCCCGCGCAGCGCCGTGACGATGCCGGCGCCTGCCTTGTGCGCGAGCTCGATCACCTGGCTGGTCGCGCCGCGCGCGCCCGCGCCGACGAGCAGCGTCACCTTGCTGCCCGCATTGATCACGGATGCCGCAGCCGAGAGCGCCGCGGGAGCGGGGACGATCCGCGTCGTGGCGGGGGCCGAGCTCGAGCGCGACACCCAGTGAGCGGCGCCGGGCTCTGCGGCATCCATCGCCTGCACGTCGTGCGGCAGCACGATGACCGCCGGCTGCAGGCGGGCCTGGGCCGTGCGGAATGCGGTGTCGACGACGGCCTCCGCCTGCTGCGGCGACACGATCGTCTTCACGTAGCACGCGACGTCGGCGAAGACCCGCTCGAGATTGCTCTCTTGCTGAGTGAACGTGCCGAGGGCGTCGAGGCCCTGCTGGCCGACGATCCCGACGACGGGGACGTTGTCCATCTGGGCGTCATAGAGCCCGTTGATCAGGTGGAACGCTCCGGGGCTCGACGTCGCGACGCACACCCCCACCTCACCCGTGAACTTGGCGTGCGCCGTCGCCATGAAAGCGGCGATCTCCTCGTGGGTGGGGCGGATGTACTCGAGCCCGTCGCCCTTCACATCGAGCGTGCCGAGCGCGCCGTCGAAGGCGCCGATGCCGTCGCCCGGGTAGCCGAAGACGCGGGTGACGCCCCATTCCTTGACGCGGTCGATGATGAATTCGCTGACGGTCTTGGCCATGACGGGTCCGTACCCAGCTGCGAGTCAGGCCAACGCCACCTCGACGCGGCCGCCGGAGACGCGGGCACGGAACTGCGGCTGGGGCGCGGTGGCGGGGCCATGCACCACGGCCCCGTCTTCGAGGGCGAAGGTGCTGCCGTGCCACGGGCAGGTCACGCACGGCCCGAGGCCCGGCTCATCGCTCAACTCGCCCTCGTGCAGCGGGCCGGAGAGATGCGAGCAAGCATCCGCCAGCGCGAGCACGCGCTCGCCGTCCCGATAGAGCAGCACCGGCACGTTGCCGACGAGCCGCTGCCGCAGCTGACGCTCGGGCAGCTCGCTGAGCAGCCCGAGATCGTGCCAGCCCTCCGGCGCGAGATGGGGCACGGATTCGGTGTGATTGGCGCCCATCGCCTGGCGGTAGGCGAGATGGCCGCCCAGATAGCCGCCGACGGATGCCACGACCAGACCGGCGAGGGCGAGGCGCTTGCCCGCCGTGCGCTTGCCGCCGAGGCGGGCGAGGAAGGAAGCGCCGTAGAGGGCGACGGCGACGGTGTTCGACG
>NZ_JBLRDT010000136.1:0-7043 GCF_057512245.1 Gryllotalpicola sp. CP2-P1 | reverse complement strand
ACCGAGCTCGCCCGCGATCTGGATCGCCGCGCGCCCCACGGCGCCCGAGGCCCCCGAGATCAGAACGCGCTGCCCCCGCCTCAGCCGACCCTCCTCGACGAGCGCGCCGTACGCCGTCGAGAACCCGACCCAGCTGGCCGCCGCCTCGGCGACGTCGAGCCCGGCCGGCCGCGGAACAACCGTGCTGGCCGGGACCGTCGTGTAGTCCGCGTGGCTGCCTCTCACCCAGGAATCCGGGATCGCCGTGATGATGACCGGGTCGCCCGCGCCCACCGCGGTGACTCCGTCACCGACCGCGTCGATCACTCCGGTCGCCTCCACGCCGAGACGCGCGTGCGGCAGCGGCACGGGCGCGGGCGACGTGCCCGCGCGGATCATCGCGTCGAGCGGGTTCACCGCCGACGCCTCGACGCGCACCCGCACCTCGCCGGCGGCGGGTTCGACGACAGGTTCGTCGACGATGTGCAGGACCTCGGGTCCGCCGAACTCGTCGAAGACGACAACTCGTGGCATGGCTACTACTCCTCAGGCATCCGTTCGCTTCTGGCCGCTATTCACGCTAGGAAGCCGCGTGTTACCTGCGGGTACCGTGGAACCATGCAGAATCTGGCGGGGCCCGGGGTCCTCTCCGACTGCCCGACCCGCCTCACCGTCGAGATCCTCTCTGAGAAGTGGGCGGCGCTCGTGATCTTCGCGCTCAGGCAGGGGCCGCGACGCCACGGCGAACTCGTGGATGTCGTCGGCGGCATCTCGAGGAAGATGCTCGCGCACACGCTGCGCCGCTTACGCGACTACGGCCTCGTCGAGCGCCGAGTCGATGCCGCGCGCCGCATCGAGTACCGCCTCACCGAGCTCGGCGAGACCCTCATCGGGCCCATCGAGGTCCTCAACGACTGGGCGCGCGACAACGGCGGGGCCGTGACCGCCTTTCAGGAGCGAGCCGAGGGCGAGGGGCCGCTCGCCTGACGGCGCGGTTCGGCTACTCGACAGCGACGACGGTGTCGTAGAGCCCGTAGCGGCGCAGCCCCCGGTGCGACTCGATGCCCGTGTACGAGAGCGAGGCATCCTCGTAGCGCCGGAAGGCGAACACCGCCTGGTTCATGTGCGCCGCGTTGAAGACGCCGAGGCCGACCAGCAGGTTGAAGTCCTCGACGGTGAGGCCGGTGACGGCTTTGAAGAGCTCGGGCTCGAGCTTCGTGATGACGTCCTGCAGGGTGTTCTCGCGGAAGTCGGTCAGGTACATGAACGCGGGGATCCGGGTCGCGAACTTGATCAGCTTCTCCTGGATCTGCTTCCGCTTGGACGTGTACTCCTTCTCCTCCGCGGTCAGCTCGGCCTTCGTCGCCCTGTCGACGTCCTTGCCCTCGAGCTTCTTCTTCGTCTCCTTGAGCTTCTCGGACTTGTTGACGACCGTCTCGAAAACCGACGAGCCCAGGGCGCGGAATCCCTCGATGTTCATGACGGCGTTCATCGCGGCCTCGCTCGCCATGATCTTCTTCAGCGTCACGTTGTCGACGTTGACGAGGATCGCGGATTCCCATTTGCGTGCGAGCAGGGTGGCGGAGGTGCCGGCCATGGCGATGTCGAGGATGCCACCCGCGTCGACCTGCGACATGTGTGCGCCGTCGTAGGCGAGCACCGGCAAGAAGTTCACGAGCTCGGCGACGGCCTTCTCGGGGTTCGACTCACCGGGCGCGAGGCCGATGCCGTACTCGCTGATCTGGCGCAGCGCCCTGGTCGGGGCGAAGTCGAAGACGAAGCAGACCGGCTTGAGGATGGCCTCTTCGTTCGGGTCGTCGCCGTTCGGATTCGTGATCGACCACGGCGACTGCACGCGGAAGGCGGCCTGGAAGTAGGTCTCGGGCGCTTTGAGGTTGCGCAGCATGAGGATCGACGACCACTGCGCGACCGTCACACCCGTCGTGAGCTTGCCGACCGTGAGCGTGATCGTCTTGGTGTCGAAGCCGTTGCCGATCGCCTTCCGCACCGGCGGCAGGGCGTCGAGGCCGATGCCGACACCGGGCGCCGAGACGTTGACGACGTCGTAGTCGTGCCAGAACACGTTCTGCGGCTCGGCGAGCAGCTTCGCCATCGCCGTGCACGAGTTCACGCGGGGAAGCATCCAGATCGAGTGCTGCAGGTACGGCAAGAGGCGCGTGTCGGAGTACGGCAGCGGCGGCCGCTCGCCGGTCTTGAGCGCATCGAGCTGGGTCGGCCGGTGCTCGCCGCGGATGAGGTTCAGCCACTTCTGCACCTCGTCCTTGTGCACGAACTCGGCGTCGTCGCCCTCGCCCCTCGCCTCGAAGAAGGCGTTCAGGTCGAACTCGTCGTGCTCGCCGCCGCTCGCGACGGAGAGGATGTCGTCGGGCATCCGGTACGTCATCAGCCGCATCTCGGGCAGAGAGGCATACGGATTCCGCGCGCCGGGGTATTTCTGCGCGTATTCGAGCTTGGCGCGCTGCTCGTCGGTGTAGGTCCAGTTGAAGATCTGCTCTTCGATGAATCGGCCGGTGGCGAGCGCCTTGAACGGTGTGCCCGAGAGATAGAGGTACGCGCCGGCGTAGATCGGCACGAAGGCGTCTTCGTCGTTGTGCAGCTCTTCGATCTCTTCGGCGAAGGTGTCGAGAGCCGGGTTGAACTCGGCATCGGTCTCGCGCTTGCGCGCGGTGTCGTCCTCGCCCTCGAAGAGCTCCTTGGCGGTGTCGCGCCAGGCGCCGAAGTGGTACTCGTCGAAGACGACGAGATCCCACTTCTCGTCGCTGAGCCACTTGTGCTTCGGCTTGAAGTTGCCGGCAGCGTCCTTCCCCATCAGGTCCTGGAAGGAGCCGAAGTAGACGAGGGGCCGCTCGGGGTCGGCATCCCCCGGGTCCCCCTCGCTCTGGCGCGACAGGTACTGCCAGCCGTCGAAGTCGGCATGCGACTCGAGGTCGGTGCGCCACGCGTCTTCGACGGCGGGCTTGAAGGTGACGACCAGCACGCGGCGGGCGTTCATGCGCTTCGCGAGCTGGTAGGTGGTGAAGGTCTTGCCGAAGCGCATCTTGGCGTTCCAGAGGAACTCGGGGACGGCGTTGTCGTCTTCGGCCTTGACCGATGCGAAGTAGCGCAGGGTCGCCTCGACGGCGCGCTCCTGCTCGGCGCGCATCGGGAACGTCTCGTGGTGGGTGCCGCTGAGCGTCAGGCCTTTTCGCAGTTCGGCGATCGCGGTCTGCACGTCGGCGACGCTGCAGCGCATCCATTCGAGCATGGGGTTCTCGAAACCCTTCTGCTTGAGCCGGGCACGCACCTCGTGGTCGCGGAAGAAGCTGCCGTCGTCGCGCACGGCCGGCTCGTCGAGCACGATCGTGTAGTTCTCGATCGCCGCGGTCTTGAGCTGCTGGGCAACGCGCACCTTCACGTCCTGCGTGGTCTGCCCGACTTTGAGCAGCCCGGCGTGCGCGTCGTCGTGGATCTCGTATGCGTAGATGCGCAGCTTCGACTCGGGCTTCTCGGGAAGCAGCGCCTCGATGGGCTTAGACATCGAAGTCGCCGGCCCACGAGACTTCGGTCACCTGCGATTCGATGAAGGCGACCTCTGCGGCGGTGAGGCCGTACTTGGCATACAGCTCAGCGTCGGTCCACGTGCGGTCCCAGCTCTGAAGGGGGACCCACCGGTAGGTCGCCTTCGTCGCGTCCTGGGTGATCTTGCGCAGCGAGACGAGGAACCGGAAGAACCGCGTCGCGCAGTACGACGCGACGCTCGCCGCCTCGCTCTCGGTGCCGACGTGGAAGAACAAGAACGACTGCGTGCACACCGACGGCGACGGCGCGATCTGCGGGCGGCCCAGAACATAGTCGGGGACGGCTCCGCCGCCGGATCCCGCCTTCGGCACCAGCACCTTCCACGTGTCGATGAGCGCGGCGCTCTTCGACACCTCCGCACGCGCGATGAACCCGACGTCGCGCTTGGCTTTCCGCACGTAGTACAGGGGCACGTCCCCTGGCTGCTGCTGAGCGTGAAAGCCGTCGAAGTTCGAGGTCCAGCCGAACTCCTTGTCCGCCGAGAGGATCGTGTTGACCGACACCTCGTTCGCCGAGAGCACCTTCCGCAGGATGTCGACGGCCCGCGCGTCTCGAACGAAGACGTCGTACTCGCCGAGGTCGCGGGCCACCGGGCCCGTCACTTCCTTCCCGCGAACGGTCGTCACGTCGCAGAGGCCGTCGTAGTCGGCATCCCACAGGAATGTGCACACACCGCCCTTGACCTCGACCCCGGTGAACACGTCCTTTGCGACGGGGTAGTCGGTCAGCGCTCGCAGCCGCGTGTCGTGCAGCATCGATTCTCTGAAGTCCCGCAGGCCAAGGCCGGCGGCCATCCATCGCGAGGGAATCACCATCGTCAGCAAGCGGGGCTCGAGAGCCATCGCCTGCTCGACGAAGTGCTGATAGATCGGAACGTCGCGGGTGCCGCCGTTCGAACCCAGCTGGTACGGCGGGTTCCCGATGATGACGTCGAACTGCATGTCGGCTCCGAACAGCTCGCCGATTCGAGCCTTGATGTCGTCGGTGTGGATGAACGCGTACGCATGGGTCTCGAGATCGTCCTCGCGGCCGTACTCGGCTTCGCTCGCATCGCAGAACGCGCACCTGCCGGTTCCCACGATCTGCACAAGCGCTTCCTCGCCGGTCAGAGGGTCGACACGGCGCTCCCTCTTCCGCTCGACCCACGTGTGCTCGGTGCGCTCGAACCAGATGTTGCCGTCTGCGGTGTCGAACGACCTCGCGATCGAGTGCGGCCCGTTGGCGAACTTCGAGCAGTAGACCGAGCGCCGCGCGAGTAGCGCGGTCAGCTGCGTGATCGCGATTCCGAAGACCTGCTTGGTGAGGATGTGGTCGACGCGCTCCTGCAGATCAGGCATCCGCTCGGCGAGCCCGACCGTGAGCCGCGACACGATCTCGCGCAGGAACACGCCCGACTTGGTGAAGGGGTCGAGGAAGGTCACAGTCGGGTCGGCCCAGATGCTGGCGCCCTCGTTCGCCTCGGCCCACGCGAGCTCGAGGGTGTCGAGCATGCGGTTCGCGAGCTCGGGCGGCGTGAACACCTCGTCGTTCGACAGGTTCGCGATGCAGGTGAGAACGTCGGGGTTGTAGCCCGCGAGCGCGAGCGGCGCCTGGCCGGTCACTTCGTGCCCGCCCGGGTTTCGACAGGCTCAACCGGCGACGATGCGAGTTCCTGCACGGTCATGCGCGGGTAGCTGCGCACCGGCGTGAACACCTCATGCTCTTCAAGAGCGTCGAAGAGCGTGCCCTGGAAGGAGGCCCGCTGCGTCAGGTTGTCGAAGCGGAAGTCGCGCCGCTGGTACTTGCCGCCGCCGAGGTAGCCCCACTCGGGGAAGGTGATGTGCTCGCCCGAGCCATCCGTCATCTTCAGCGCGTCGCCCTGCACGACGTTGGCGGCGAGCACGACGGATGCCGCACGTGCCCACACGTCGTCGGAGCCGGCTCTGAGGAAGCTCGTGAAGACCTCGAGCAGGTTCGCGCGGCACTCGGCCACGTTGTCGGGCAGCAGCTCGATGCCGTAGACGCACATCAGCGCGAACAGCGCGTAGTGCCTCTTCTCGAAGTCGCTGCGCCCGTGCCGCGCCTTGACGGCCGCGAGCTTGCGCGCGAGCACCGGCACGAGGAAGTTGCCCGAGCCGCACGCCGGCTCGAGGAAGCGCGCGTCGATGCGCTCGGTCTCGGACTTGACCTGGTCGAGCATGTCGTCGACGAGCCAGCCGGGCG
Organism: Gryllotalpicola sp. CP2-P1; assembly: GCF_057512245.1. Classification (NCBI taxonomy): domain Bacteria; kingdom Bacillati; phylum Actinomycetota; class Actinomycetes; order Micrococcales; family Microbacteriaceae; genus Gryllotalpicola; species Gryllotalpicola sp. CP2-P1. The sequence continues at coordinate 1,283 of NZ_JBLRDT010000136.1, read as the reverse complement.
TGAAGACCTCGCCGTGGTCTGCCACCCGCTGACGCGACTTCACCAGGCGGGCGGTGGAGTCTCGTTCGGGCACGCCTTAACGGTACAAGTACCCGGTGACATTCGCCCTGGCACCAGTGTTGGGGCATCGTGAGGCTAAAGAGGTGCCCCGAGTCGCCTCAGATGCCGCTGCCTACATCGGCAAGCGCATCGCCGAACAGAGGGCGCTCGCGGGGTTCACGCAGGATCAGCTCGCCGTTGCAGCGAGCATCGACTCGTCGAACGTGCGCGCATACGAGAGCGGTCGGTCGCTGCCGAACATCCGACTTCTGGTGCGCATCGCGACGGCGCTCAGCGTCGAGCCGGGTGTGTTCCTCAACGGCCTCACGCCCGAGATCTTCGGCGACTCGGTCGAGCCGGCGCAGCGCAAGGCCGGCTGACAGAGCCGGCTGGCGGCGCGTCGAGAAGCGCCCCGAGAAGCGCCCCTAGTTGGTGAGCCCCGAGTACGAGTGCAGCCCGTGGAAGAACACGTTCACGATGCCGAAGTTGAACATCACCGCGACGAAGCCCGCGATCGCGAGCCACGCCGAGGGCTGACCGCGCCACCCGCGGGTCGCGCGCGCGTGGATGTACCCGGCGTAGATCACCCAGATGATGAAGGTCCACACCTCTTTGGTGTCCCAGCCCCAGTACCGGCCCCAGGCCTTCTCGGCCCAGATGGCGCCGGCGATGAGCGTGAACGTCCAGCAGATGAAGCCGACGATGTTCACCCGGTAGCTCAGGTTCTCGAGCGTCAGCGCGTTCGGCAGCGTCTTGAGGAACGGCAGCACGGGCGGCAGCGACAGCGCCTCGCGGCGCTCACGCCAGGTCTGCAGCAGCTGCGCGGCGGCGAGCGCGAAGCCGAGCGCGAAGAACCCGGTGCCGAAGATCGCCACCATGATGTGGATCACAAGCCAGTACGACTGCAGGGCGGGCGGCAGCGGCACGACCGGCACGTAGTAGCGCACCTGCGCCACCATCAGCAGCACGCACACGAGACCGAGGATGAACGTGCCGATCCAGCGGATGTCCCACCGCAGGTTCGCGAACAGGAACAGCCCCACGATCACGAGCGTGCCGGTGAGCGAGAACTCCCACATGTTGGCCCACGGCACGCGACCGGCGGCGATGCCGCGCGTGACGTCGGAGAGCAGGTGGATAATCCACGCACCCCACGTGACCGCCATGGCCGCGCGCAGCATCTTCGAGCTGCTGGGGATGCCTGTGGAGCCGGGCTTCGCCGACGCGGTCGGCCGCACGAGCGT
>NZ_JBLRDT010000135.1:0-7077 GCF_057512245.1 Gryllotalpicola sp. CP2-P1 | reverse complement strand
GCTCGTCGTCGGCGTCGGGCACGTAGCCCGCCATGGCGCGCGAGCCGTAGCCGGTGGGAACGCCGGCTCGGTTCCAGAGATCCTTGTCGGCAGACGGCAGCCCCCACAGCGGTGCCGTCGTCGGCACCGAGGTCTCGACGAAGCGCGCGCGCTCGAGCGCCTCATCGCCGGTGACGGTGACGAAGGCGCCGACCACGTCGTTCACCGCCTCGATGCGCTCGAGGTAGGCCTCGGTCAGCTCGACCGGGCTGATCTGCCGGCTCTGCAGCAGCTGCCACTGCTCGAGGGCGGTGTATTCGTGCAGGTTCGTGTCGTCGCCGGCATCCTCGATCTCGCTCACTCCCCCACTCTCGCACTGCGCGCTTCGCGTGTCGGCCGGCTCGAGCCCGTTGCGCTGCTCAGATCCTCTCGACGCGGCACGGATCCGAGCAGCGCGAAGAGGATCCGAGCAGCGCGACGCGACGCGGGACTCAACGCGGCGCCGCGCGCGGAAGCTGCCGGGATGACGTGCCGGCGCTCAGTGGCCCGCGCGCGGCGGCCGCAGGCGCGTGTCCTCGAGGTCGAGCATCGTCTGCACGCTGGCGAGCGCCCGCGTCGAATAGCGCCCGAGCCGCTGCTCCTCGACCAGCTTCTCGCGCTCCGCATCGACGACGAGCCGGCGCAGTGCCATGAACAGCTGGTGCGGGCGCTGATCGAGCGGAACGTCGGAGGCGCGCACCCGCTCCCAGGCGACCTCGGAGCGCAGGAAGGTGCTCTGACGCACCCGCTCGAGCACGTCGGGGTCGATCTCGCCCTCGATCCCGAGCGCCTCGCGCGGGTCGTCGAGCGCCTTGAGGCCGGCATTGCTGACCTCGTCGAGCAGGCGGGCGACGTCGCGCCCGTCGGCGTCCGCGTCCACGCCGGGAATCCGCAGCAGCTTGATCAGCCACGGCAGAGTGCCGCCCTGCACGACGAGGCTCGCGACCGCCACGGTGAAGGCGATCAGGATGAGCTGCGAGCGATACGGGACGCTGCCGTCCGTCGGCAGCGACTGCGCCGCAGCCAGGGTGACGACGCCGCGCATGCCCGACCAGCCGAGCGCGATGCCCCCGCGCCAGTCGATCTGGTTCTCACGATCGTGGTCGAGATCGGCACGACGCCGCGCGTAGTCCTGCTCGGCGCGCCGTTTTCGCCGCGCGTCGCGCGGCTTCTCGACCGGGTGGGCGCGGAAGTACGACAGCCACAGCCACTGGCGCAGCAGCCGTTTCTCGCGACGGGCGACGGCGCGGCGCATACCGGCCAGCAACGGCACGATCCACGCGAAGCGGATGACGATGAGCGCGGCGGTGGCGAGCAGGCCGATGCCAACGGATGCCCCGATGCTCAGCACCGACTGATTGACGTGGTCCACGAGGAAGCGGATCTGCAGGCCGATCGCCAGGAACACCGCATTCTCGAGCAGGAACTGGACCGTGCCCCAGTTGATGCGCTCGTTGATGCGGGCCTGCGCAGAGAGGCGCCGCGGCCCCACGCCGCCGACGTAGAGCCCGGCGATCACGACGGCCAGAACGCCCGACGCGTTGAGGGCCTCCGCTGGCATGAACGCGACGAAGGGGACGATGAGCGAGATGGCGGTGTCGAGCGTGGCATCCGTGAAGCGCGAGCGCACCCATGTCGTCACGATGCCGGCCGCGAGCCCGATGATCACCGCGACCACGACGGCGTAGCCGAAGTCCGTCGCCACGTGCCAGGGCGTGCCGATGCCGCCGGCGACGACGGCGAGCGCCGAGCGCAGCAGCACCAGGGCCGTGGCGTCGTTGAGGAGCCCCTCGCCCTCGAGCAGGGTGAGCAGGCGCGGCGGCAGCCCGAGGCGCCGCCCGATCGACGTCGCCGCGACGGCGTCGGGCGGGGAGATGATGGCGCCGAGCGCGATGCCCGCCGCGAGATTGAGGTGCGGCAGCAGCGTGTAGAGCAGGAATCCCGAGCCGAGGGCCGTGATGACGACGAGGACGATCGAGAGGCTCGCGATGGGGGCGAGGTTCCGGCGGAAGTCGGTGATCGGCACGGTGAGGGCTGCGGCATACAGCACCGGTGGCAGCACGACGTCGAGGATCAGCTCGTACGGCACCTCGACCTCGGGCACGCCGGGAAGGAACGAGATGCCGACGCCGACGAGCACGAGGATGATGGGCGCCGCGATGCCGAGGCGCCGAGAGAACGCGGCGACAGCCACGATGACGCCCACGCCGATGATCGCGTAGACGCCGAGCTCCATGCCTCTCAGCCTATGAGGCGGCTGAGCGTTTTTCTTAACGTCCGCCGCATACGCAGCTGGGAACCGCTGACCTGTCTAGAGCGGAACGGCGAGCTGTGCCGAGATCTGCGCGCGCACGATGCCGGTCATATCCGTGCGGCCGCCGTCGAGCAGCCACTGCAGCTGCAGGCCGTCCATCAGAGCGACGAGCTGTGGGCCGGCCGCGTCCGGGTCGACGCCCTCCTTGAGCTGTCCGCGCTCCTGTGCGAGGCGATAGGCGCGGGTCGTCGCGCAGAGCGTGTGGGCGTAGCGGGCGACGAAGTAGTCGTGCGCGGGATGCTCGCTGCTGGTCGCCTCGGCCGAGAGCACGGCATACAGCTCGACCACTCCCCGCCGTCGCGCGTTCAACTCGACGATGTCGACCAGCCGTCGCAGCACGGCCACGCCGTCGCCCTCGTCTTCGTCGAGCGTCGAGGAGTCGATCTCGTCGCGGCGTTCGAGCACCGCGAGCAGCAGCGCCTCCTTGGTCGCGAAGTAGTGCAGCAGGCCCGGGTGCGAGATGCCGACGCGGGCGGCGAGTTCGCGCAGCGACGCGCTGCGGTACCCGACCTCGCCGAACAGCGTCATCGCCTCGTCGAGGATCTGCTGGCGGCGCGCGCGGCCCTTCGCGTACCCGCCGGAACGCCGGGAGGCGGTTGCTTCGTCTTTGATCGTCATGCCCTGCCCAGGATGCCACGGCCGAGCCGATCTGAATATTTACCACTCGGTCAGTTATCGGTGTTAGCCTCGCTGCGGTGCGGCCAGAGTGGGCCGCCGGACAGAGGAGTTCAAGGATGAACGTGCAACTCGACCAGACGTCGGCGTCTGGCCCGTCTGCACACAAGGAAGCGCGCTCGGCTTCAGCCAGCACCGGCGTCCTCGTGATGTATGTCGTCGGGTTCTTCATGATGTACATCGCCGTCATGACACCGGTCGTCAGCACTCTCGCGGTCAAGGTCTCGACCCTGACCGACGATGCCCATCGAGTGGGGGCGCTGAGCGCGGTCACCGGCGTCGGCGCCTTCTTCGCCTTTGTGGCGAACCCGATCGCCGGGGCGCTCTCCGACCGCACGACCTCGAGGTTCGGCATGCGCAAGCCGTGGCTTCTCGCCGGCGTGATCGGCGGCGTCGTCGGCGTCGTGATCATCGCGGTGGCCGGCGCGATCTGGCAGGTCGTGATCGGGTGGGCGCTCGCTCAGACGGCGTTCAACGCGGCGCAGGCCGCGTTCCAGGCGGTCCTGCCCGACCAGGTGGACGAGGCGCGGCGCGCCAAGGTGTCCGGCTGGGTCGGCACCGGGCAGAACGTCTCCGCCCTCGTCGGCATCGGCATCGCGACAGTGCTCGCGGGTGCCGGCATCGCCACGGCGTGGATGATCATCATCCCCGCGGCTCTCGGCCTGATCGGCGTCGTGATGTTCTCCCTGGTGCTGCGCGACCGCGTGCTCGACAAGGCGAGCGCAGAGCCGTTCCACCTCGGCCGCTTCTTCGCCGGCTTCTGGGTCAGCCCGCGTAAGTTCCCCGACTTCGGCTGGGCCTGGCTGGGGCGCTTCCTGATGCTGTTCGGCTTCGCCTCGTACAACAACTACCAGCTGTACTACCTGCAGGACCGGTTCGGCTTCGACACCGCGACCGCCCTCAGCTGGCAGCTGCGCCTGATGATCCTGCAGGCGATCCTGCTCACTCTCTCGGCGGCGCTCGGCGGCTGGCTCTCCGACCGGCTGCGCCGCCGCAAGGTCTTCGTCATCATCGCGACCGTGCTCGCCGGCGCCGCCCTCGCCGTCTTCGCGCTGGCCGGCCACCCCAGCCTCCTCTACGTCGCCTCCGGCCTGTTCGGTCTCGGCTTCGGCGCCTACATGGCCGTCGACCTTGCTCTGGTCACCGACGTGCTGCCGAACCGCGAGACCGAGGCCGCGAAGAACATGGGGGTCTTCAACATCGCGAATGCGCTGCCGCAGTCCCTCGCGCCCGCGGTCGCCCCGGCGCTGCTCGCCATCGGCGCGGGCGGCGGCGAGAACTACACCTCCCTCTTCCTCATCGGCGCGGTGATCATCGTGATCGGCGCGGTGAGCACCATGTTCATTCGCGGCGCACGCTGACCCGAGACGAAAGCAGATACACAGACATGACCGACACCACCTCCCGCATCGACATCCCCCGTCTTCTCGCCGAGCTGAGTCTCGAAGAGAAGGCCGCCCTGCTCGACGGCTCGGACTTCTGGAATACGCAGGGCGACGATTCCCGCGGCATCCCCGCGATCATGCTCACCGACGGCCCGCACGGGCTGCGGAAGCAGGCGGAGGGCGCCGACCACCTGGGCCTCAACGCGTCCGTTCCCGCCACCTGCTTCCCGCCCGCCGCGGGCCTCGCCTCCAGCTGGGACCCGGCGCTCATGCAGCGCGTCGGCGCAGCGCTCGGCGACGAGTGCCGCGCCGCCGACGTCGCCGTGCTGCTCGGGCCGGGCGTCAACATGAAGCGCTCGCCGCTGTGCGGCCGCAACTTCGAGTACTTCTCGGAAGACCCGCTGCTGGCCGGCTCGCTCGCCACCGGGCTCGTCACCGGCATCCAGAGCAAGCAGGTCGGCACCTCGCTGAAGCACTTCGCGGCCAACAACCAGGAGACCGACCGTATGACGGTCGACGCTCAGGTCGATGAGCGCACGCTGCGCGAGATCTACCTTCCCGCGTTCGAGAAGGTCGTCACCGAGGCGCAGCCCTGGACCGTGATGTGCTCGTACAACAAGATCAACGGCGTCTACGCCTCCGAGAACCGCTGGCTGCTCACCGAGGTGCTGCGCGAGGACTGGGGCTACGAGGGCCTCGTCGTCTCCGACTGGGGCGCCGTCAATGAGCGCGACAAGGCGGTCGCGGCCGGCCTCGACCTCGAGATGCCGTCGTCGGCCGGCGTCGGGCAGCGCCGCATCGTGGAGGCGGTCGCGGCCGGCACGCTCAGCGAGGAATCCGTCGACGCCGCGGTCGCCAACGTGCTGGGTCTGGTCGCCAAGTCGCAGAACCGCGAGCCGCTCGATTCGTTCGACGTCGATGCGCACCACGCCCTCGCGCGTGAGGCGGCGCTCGAAAGCGCGGTACTGCTCAAGAACGAGGGCGGCATTCTGCCCCTCGCCGCGCAGGGCGGGCCCGTCGCGGTGATCGGCGAGTTCGCCCGCACGCCGCGATTCCAGGGCGCCGGCTCGTCTCAGGTCAACCCGACCCGCATCGATTCCGCGCTTGAGGCGCTCGAGCTGGCCCTGCTCGGGAAGCGCGAGCTGCTCTTTGCGCCCGGCTTCGAGATCGAGGCGGATGCCGCGGACGACGCTCTCGTCGCCGAGGCGGTCGAGGCCGCCCGCACCGCCGAGGTCGCCCTCGTCTTCCTCGGCCTGCCGCCGTCGTACGAGTCCGAGGGCTACGACCGCGAGCACATGGAGCTGCCCGCGCAGCAGCTCGCCCTGCTCGAGGCCGTCGCGGCCGTGAACGAGAACGTGGTCGTGGTGCTCTCGAACGGCTCGGCCGTCACGGTCTCGGGTTGGGAGGGCCGGGCCAAGGCGATCCTCGAGGGCTGGTTGCTCGGTCAGGCCGGCGGGTCGGCGACCGCGGCTCTGCTCCTGGGCGAGGCGAATCCCTCAGGCAAGCTCGCCGAGACCATCCCGGTGCGCTTCGAGGACAACCCGGCCATCGGCAACTTCCCCGGCGAGAACGGTGTCGTGCGCTACGGCGAGGGCCTGCTCATCGGCTACCGCTGGTACGACGCGCACGCGCTGCCCGTCTCGTACCCGTTCGGCCACGGCCTCTCGTACACGAGCTTCGCCTACTCCGAGCTCGCGGTCGACGTCCTCGACGACAGCGCCTCGCCGCGCGTCCGGGTCGGCCTCACCGTCACGAACACGGGGCGGGCCGCGGGCGCCGAGGTCGTGCAGGTCTACGTGACGGATGCCGAGGCATCGGTCTACCGCCCCGAGCAGGAGCTGCGCGGCTTCGCACGCGTGCACCTCGAGCCCGGCCAGTCGCAGACCGTCGCGATCGAGCTCGACTCGCGCGCCTTCGCGTTCTGGAGCACCGCCGCGCACGCGTGGGTCGTCGAGGGCGGCAGCTTCGACATCCGCGTCGGCGCGTCGAGCCGCGACATCCGCCTCACCGACACCGTCACGCTCACGGGAGCCGAGATCACCCCGCCCCTCGCGGTCGACTCGACCGCCGACCAGTTCCTCGCCCACCCGCGGGGCGGCGCATGGCTGCGAGAGGCGCTCGCGGGCACCGAGATGGGCGCGATGCTCTTCGACGAGACGCATGGTCGAATGATGCGGGCCATCCCCCTCGTGCGCCTCTCCCGGTTCCCCGGCGCGCCCTTCGACGAGTCCGCCCTCGCCGAGGCCGCCGCACTGGCGTCGGCTCAGGCGTGAGCGGCGACGAGATGGGCGGGGCCCGCTACCGGGATCCGGGCGCGCCGGTTGCAGAGAGGGTCGCCGACCTCCTCGCGCGGATGACGCTCGAGGAGAAGGCGGCTCAGCTCTTCCAGACCATGGTGCAGGTGGGCTCCGGCGGCACGCTCGTCGAGGACACCGGGCGCTTCGGGCTGCCCGGCACGAGCGAGCTCGTGGTCGAGCGCGGGCTGACGCACCTCAACGTGCTGGGCGCCCCCGGCACCGCCCGCGAGTTCGCGCTCTGGCACAACCGGCTGCAGGAGCTCGCGGCGGCCACCCGCCTGGGCATTCCGGTGACGGTGGCCACCGACCCACGCCACTCCTTCACCGACAACCCGGGAACGGGCCTGCTCGCCGGCCCGTTCTCGCAGTGGCCGGAGACGCTCGGGCT
>NZ_JBLRDT010000134.1:0-7080 GCF_057512245.1 Gryllotalpicola sp. CP2-P1 | reverse complement strand
CCGGCACGCACCGGTACTTCACCGTCGTGCACGCCGTCGACGTCGACACGCTCGACGTTCCCGAGGAGGCGAGCCCGGCCATCCTCGGCTTCAACCTGCACTTCCACACGCTGGCCCGCGCGATCCTCGTGCCGACGGCCTCGGCCGCCGACGCGAGTTAGCCACCCGAGGTGTGAGTTCGGGTGCACGATGCGCGAGTCGAGCCGCCCGAACTCACTCCTCGGTGCAGCGGGTGGCGGGGGAGCTGTCTGCCCCTCGGTAGGGTGGCCAGGTGGAAACGCATCACGTTCGAGTCCATCGCAGCGACGAGAACCTGGCCAAGGAAGACCAGCTCGCCTGGAAGATCGCGCAGCTCGCGACCGACCGGACCCCGGTCGACGACGACGTCACCGAGATGGTCGTGAACCGGGTCATCGACAACGCGGCCGTCGCCGCGGCATCCCTCGTGCGCCCCGCCCCTGCCGCGGCGCGTGCCCAGGCGCTCGCGCACCCCGTCTCGATCGGGGGAGCGGGCGCGACCGTCTTCGGCACCGCCCTGAATCGGCGCACCTCGGTGGAATGGGCCGCGTGGGCGAACGGCGTGGCCGTGCGCGAGCTCGACTTCCACGACACCTTCCTCGCGGCCGAGTACTCTCACCCGGGCGACAACATTCCGCCCGTGGTCGCCGTCGCCCAGCACGCGGCCGCCCGCGGGCTGACGGGAGCCGACGTCATCCGCGGCATCGCCACCGGCTACGAGGTGCAGATCGACCTCGCCCGCGCGATCAGCCTGCACGCGCACAAGATCGACCACGTCGCTCACCTCGGGCCGAGCGCGGCGGCCGGCATCGGCGCGCTGCTCGGGCTGCCGGCCGACACGATCTACCAGGCGATCGGCCAGGCGCTGCACACGACCACCGCCACGCGCCAGTCGCGCAAGGGCGAGATCTCGTCGTGGAAGGCGTATGCGCCGGCGCTCGCCGGCAAGGCCGCCATCGAGTCGATCGACCGGGCGATGCGCGGCCAGACCAGCCCGACGCCGATCTGGGAGGGCGAGGACGGCGTCATCGCCTGGCTTCTCGATGGGCCGGATGCCTCGTATGACGTGGCGCTGCCGGGGGCGGCCGAGCCCAAGCGCGCCATCCTCGACTCCTTCACGAAGGAGCACTCGGCCGAGTACCAGGCCCAGGCCTGGATCGACCTCGCCCGCAAGCTGCACAGCGAGTACCCGCTGATCTTCGACGACCCGGCGCGGGTGGAATCCATCGTTCTCAAGACCTCGCATCACACGCATTTCGTCATCGGATCGGGCGCGAACGACCCGCAGAAGTACTCGCCGGATGCCTCGCGCGAGACCCTCGACCACTCGGTGCCCTACATCTTCACGGTCGCGCTGCAGGACGGCGGGTGGGACCACGAGCACTCCTACGACCCCGAGCGCACCCATCGCCCCGACACCGTCGCGCTGTGGAAGAAGGTCACCACGGTCGAGGACCCGGAGTGGACCCGCCGCTACCACTCGCTCGACCCGAAGGAGCAGGCCTTCGGCGGCGCCATCGAGGTGCGATTCACCGACGGCTCGGTGATCACCGACGAGATCGCGGTCGCCGACGCGCACCCCTCCGGCGCGAAGCCGTTCGCCCGCGACGACTATGTGCGCAAGTTCCGCACCCTCGCCGAAGACGCGCTCGAGCCCGAGGAGATCGACCGCTTCCTCGACGTCGCGCAGCGCCTGCCCGAGCTCACCGCCGACGAGCTCGGCGAGCTGAGCTTCACCGCGAAGTACGGGCATCTGGCGCAGGCTGACGCGCCCGACGGGCTGTTCTAGGCGGGCGCGACGTGTTCTACGCCAAGCAGACGGCCGCGGCCAAGCGCGCCGCGTTCCGCGAGCGGCTCGCGAGCGGCGAGCTGCTGCGCTTCCCCGGCGCCTTCAACCCGCTGTCGGCGCGGCTGATCGAGCAGCGCGGCTTCGACGGCGTCTACGTCTCGGGCGCCGTGCTGTCGGCCGACCTCGGGCTGCCCGACATCGGGCTCACGACACTCACCGAGGTCGCCGGGCGCACGCACCAGATCGCGCGCATGACCGAGCTGCCGACCCTCGTCGACGTTGACACGGGGTTCGGCGAGCCGATGAACGTCGCGCGCACGGTGCAGGAGCTCGAGGATGCCGGCGCGGGCGGCATCCACATCGAAGATCAGGTGAACCCCAAGCGCTGCGGCCATCTCGATGGCAAAGAGGTCGTCGACGACGAGACGGCGATCAAGCGCATCCGCGCCGCGGTCGATGCCCGCCGCGACCCGAACCTGCTGATCATGGCCCGCACCGACGCGCGCGGCGTGGTCGGGCTGCCCGGGGCGATCGACCGCATGAAGGCGCTGGTGGATGCCGGCGCTGACGCGATCTTCCCCGAGGCGCTGGCCACCCTCGACGAGTTCGCGGCCGTGCGGGCATCCGTCGACGTGCCGATCCTGGCGAACATGACGGAATTCGGGAAGTCCGAGCTGTTCACGGTCTCGCAGCTGCGCGACGTCGGCGTCAACATCGTCATCTGGCCGGTCTCGCTGCTGCGGCTCGCGATGGGGGCGGCGCTGCGCGGGCTCGACGAGCTCGATGCTTCCGGGTCGCTCGCGGCGCTCACCGGGCAGATGCAGCATCGCGCCGAGCTGTACGAGCTGATCGACTACGAGGGCTACAACGCCTTCGACTCGGGGATCTTCAACTTCAACGTCGAGAAATAGTCCGCTGGTCGACTCGCCGAAGGCGAATGGAGACCGAGACCGAGACCGAGACCGCTCAAGGAGGAGCACGTGACCGACACCGAAATCCACAAGGGGCTCGCCGGCGTCGTCGTCGACACGACCGAGATCTCGTCGGTGAATCAGGAGACGAACTCGCTGCTGTATCGCGGCTACCCCGTGCAGGAGCTCGCGGCGGCGTGCAGCTTCGAGCAGGTCGCGTACCTGATCTGGCACGGCGAGCTGCCGACGGCCGACGAGCTCGAGGCCTTCGAGGCGGTCGAGCGTGGCCAGCGCGCGCTGCGCCCCGAGGTGCGGGCGCTCATCGAGCAGACGCCGGTGTCGGGGCATCCGATGGACGTGCTGCGCACCGCGGTCAGCCTGCTCGGCGCGCTCGAGACGAGGTTCCCCGACGACGAGCGCAGCGACTACGAGAAATCCGTGCGCCTGTTCGCGCAGCTGCCCGCGATCGTCGCCTACGACCAGAGGCACCGGCACGGCATGGACCCGATTCCGGCCCGGGAAGATCTCGACTACGCGTCGAACTTCCTCTGGATGACCTTCGGCGAGCTGCCCGACCCGGTCGTGAACGACGCGTTCCGGCAGTCGCTCGTGCTCTATGCCGAGCACTCGTTCAACGCGTCGACGTTCACGGCGCGCGTGGTCGCTTCGACGCTGTCGGACCTGCACTCGGGTGTCGTCGCCGCGATCTCGGCGCTCAAGGGGCCGCTGCACGGCGGCGCGAACGAGGCCGTCATGGCGACTTTCGCCGAGATCGGCTCGGCGTCGCGCGTCGAGGAGTGGCTCGACGACGCGCTCGCGAACAAGAAGAAGATCATGGGCTTCGGCCACCGGGTCTACAAGAACGGCGACTCGCGCGTGCCGACGATGGAGGCCGCGCTCAAGAGGGTCGTCGAGCACTACAACCGCCCCGACGTGCTCGAGCTCTACACGGCGCTCGAAGAGGCGATGGGCGCGCGCAAGAACATCAAGCCGAACCTCGACTACCCCTCGGGCCCGGCCTATCACCTGATGGGCTTCGACACCCCGACCTTCACCCCGATCTTCGCGGCGGCGCGGGTCACCGGCTGGACGGCCCACTTCATCGAGCAGCAGGCGCACAACTCGCTGATCCGCCCGCTGTCGAAGTACGCAGGCCCCGAGCAACGCGCGGTCTGAGCCCGCGCCGCGCGCCGCGTCGCCGCTTCTGGCTCCGTGTTCCGCCTTTTTCGAACCAGAAGCGACGGCTCAGCGGGCGAGGAAGTCGGCGACCGAGCGCGGCTCGCGCCCGAGCAGCTTCCCGAGCAGCGGGTCCGTCCCGGCGAAGAAGCCACCGGCGGCGGCCTCGAAGATGCCGAGACGGAATCGCGCCGAGAACTCGTCGGCACCGGCCCGCTGCTGGGCGGCCAGCCACGCGTCGGGGCCCTGCACGTCGAGACCGATCTCGTGCCCGACGACCCTCGAGGCGATCACCGCGAGGTCGCCGAACGTCGGCGCTGACGGCGCGGTCAGGGTCACGGGCCCGTCGAACGGCTCGTCGGCCAGAAGGATCGCGGCCGCGGCCTCCGCCACGTCGTCGCGCGAGGTCCACGACACCGGCCCGTCTGCGGGTGCGGTGATGACCCCGGTCTCACGCCACGGCCCGAGCAGGAACGCGAGGGTGTGCACGTAGAAGCCGTTGCGCAGCGCGGTCCACGGCAGGCCCGAGTCGGCAAGCATGCGTTCGGTGGCTGCGTGATCGCGCGCAGGGCCGAAGGGCGAGTCGGATGCCGCACCCTGATGGCTGGTGTACAGGATTCGGCCGACGCCTGCGCTCACGGCCGCGTCAATGGCGTTGCGGTGCAGGGCGACGGCGTCGGCGGCGGGATCACTCGACGACACCAGCAGCAATTGGTCGGCGCCCGCGAAGGCACCCGGCAGCGAAGCCGGGTCGGCGAAGTCGCCGGGACGGACCTGAACGCCGCGTGCCGCGAAGTGTGCGGCCTTCGAGATGTCGCGCGCGACCACGGCGATGTCGCCCGCCGGCAGCTTCTTCAGGAGGTGTTCGGCGGTGGCGCCGTTGAGTGCGCCCGTGGCGCCGGTGATGACGATCATGGAAAGTCCCCTTCGTTTCCGCTGGAATCATTCCGATGTTATCAACGGAAACACGGCGCTAGCAATGCAGCGTTATCGTTGATTCGTGAGCGAGCTGCCCCGCCCCAGAGACGACGTTCGCGCGCGGCTCATCGACGTCGCCGCCGACTTGCTCCGGCAGCACGGTGTGGGGGCGCTCACCACGCGCGCCGTCGCCGAGCGCGGTGGCGTTCAGGCCCCCACGATCTATCGCCTGTTCGGCGACAAGGACGGGCTGCTCGATGCGCTGGCCGAGCGCGTGATGGCCGACTTCGCGGCGCGGAAGGCCGCGGCGTCGGCCAGTGGGGCCGAGGTCGACCCGTTCGACGACCTGCGTGCCGGGTGGGACATGACCATCGAGTTCGGCCTCGCGTACCCCGATCTGTATGTGCTGCTGAGCGACCCCGAGCGCTCGCGGCGATCGCCGGCGACACAGGCGGGCCTCCAGCAGCTCGCGGCTCGCGTGCATCGGGTGGCGCTCGCCGGCCGGCTCGCCATCGCAGAGGATCGTGCCGTTGAGCTGATCCACGCGGCCGGCACCGGCGCGATCCTGTCGACGCTCGCGCGCCCGGCCGACGCACGCGATTGGTCGCTCGCGGACGACATGTTCGCGGCCGTCGCCGCGCGGCTGCTGATCGGCGGGGTGGCAGGAGCGGTCGAGGCGACTGAGGCCGCCGCAGCAGCCGGGCCCCGAGCAGAAGCCGCGACTTCCGCGTCTGCCGCGATCGCGCTGCGGGCGCAGGCATCCGATCTCTCACAGCTCTCGGAGGGCGAGCGGGCGCTGCTCGCCGAATGGCTGGACCGCGTCATCGCCGCTTCCTGAACGAGGCGCGCCGCGAGATCTGCCCCGCGTACCGTGAACCGCCGCGTGAAGGTTCGGCAGGCGGATTTCGCGCGTGGCCGGGCCCGCGACCGCCGCTGTCAGCCCGGCGAGTTAGCGTGTGCGCATGACGTTGACGGATGCCGCACTCTCGGCGCACGCCGCAGAAGAGGCATCCGATCACCGGCTCGCGACGGCGCCGCTCACGACCACCTACGCGCCCGCCGACCCCGTCGACCTGCGCGCAACGCTCGCGCCCGTCGGCCGCGGGCCGTACGACCCGACGACGCAGTGGGACCCCTCTTATTACGCCGTCGTGTGGCGCACCTTCACGACGCCAGGCGGCCCGGTCGCCCTGCGGCTCGAGCAGCCCGGCCGCGGCGCCCCCGTCACCGCCAAAGCCTGGGGCCCGGGGGCCGAGTGGGCGATCGCCGGCGTTCCGCAGCTCCTGGGCGCGGGCGACGACTGGTCGCAGCTCGACCTGTCGCGGCATCCGTTCCTGGCCGAGACCCTGCGCCGCAACCCGGGCCTGCGCCTGCCGCGAACGCGCCGCGTCTTCGAGGCGATGGCTCCCGCGATCTTCGAGCAGAAGGTGACGAGCCTCGAGGCCTACCGCGAGTGGGCGCGGCTCGTGACCCGCTTCGGCACGATGCCGCCGGGGCCCGCGCACCTCATGCCGCGCAACCTCAGGGTCGCGCCGACGTCCGAGGTGTGGCGCGCGATTCCGAGCTGGGAGTGGCACCAGGCCGGCGTCGACCCCACGCGCAGCCGCACCCTCGTCGAGGCCGCGAGCCGGGCGGCCGCGATCGAGCGCGCGGCAGACGGCGCCGACCCAACGACCGCGCTCACCAGTCTGCGCGGCATTGGCCCATGGACCGTGGCCGAGACGCTGCAGCGCAGCCACGGCCACCCCGACCAGGTCTCGGTCGGCGACTATCACGTGCCGCACTTCGTCGGCTACGCGCTCGCCGGCGACCGGCAGTGCGACGACGAGGGCATGCTCGAGCTGCTCGAGCCCTGGGCCGGTCAGCGCCAGCGGGTCGTGCGGCTGATCCTTCTGAGCGGTCGGCTGCCCGAGAGGCGCGGCCCGCGGGCGACGATCACCGATCATCGGCGTCGCTAGAAATATCCTTGCGACCATGGCCACTGGCGAGAGCGATCCGGGCGCGGGCACGAGCACGAGCGAACTGCAGTCCGTCGCGGCCGCCGCCGTCGAGCAGGTGCGCCAGTGGCTCGCCGAGCCCGCACAGCAGTGGCCGAGCGGGGCGCGGCGTCTGGCCGAGCTGTTGCGGGAAGAGGGCGGCCTCGACTTCGCCGTGCAGTTCGTCGACGGCGTCGCCCGCCCGCGCGACCTCTCTGTCGCCGCCCGCAAACTGCACGAGCTGTCGGGGCGCGTGCCTGCTTCCCTGCATGGCGGGCTGCGCACGGCGCTC
>NZ_JBLRDT010000133.1:0-7084 GCF_057512245.1 Gryllotalpicola sp. CP2-P1 | reverse complement strand
TCGTCGCCGACGCGGCCGTGCTGGTGAGCGTCGACACGGGCGTCGCGCACCTCGCCTCGGCCTACGGCGTGCCCTCGGTCATCGTCTTCGGCCCGGCGCCGCCCAGCGAGTGGGGCCCGCCGCCCGGGCCGCACCGCGTGCTGACAGACGAGAGCGCCAGGCGGGGCGACGTCTTCTCAGACGTGCCCGACCCGGCGCTACTCGCGGTGTCGGCCGATGAGGTGCTCGCTGCGGCGCTGGCGCTCGTCAGGCCGCGTCCTGCAGACCCTGCGGGAAGGTCGCGCCCAGCTCGTGGCGCAGCCGATCGAGGATCTTCGCCAGCAGGCGTGAGACCTGCATCTGGCTGACGCCGAGCTCCTCGCCGATCTCGGCCTGCGTCTTCTCCTCGGCGAAGCGGCGCTCGAGAATGAGCGCCTCGCGCGGGTTCAGCCGCAGCAGGGCACGCTGCAGCATGGCCCGCAGCTCGGCGCGATCGAAATCGGGGTCGATATAAGACGGGATCAGCGACGGCGTGTCCTCGTCGTCGCCGGCCGAGGTGACCGTGACGGGCGACTGCGCGTCGAGGCAGGCGCGAGCGGCACGGACGTCCTGTTCAGTCACGTTGAGCTCGTCTGCCAGTTCCTGATCGGATGCCTCGCGCCCCAGCTGCTGGGCGAGGCGCGGCCGGGCGCGCATCAGCGCCGAGCACAGCTCCTGCATACGGCGGCCGGGCCGCACGAGCCAGCCGTGGTCGCGGATGTGGCGCTTGAGCTCGCCGTCGATGGTCGGCACCGCGTAGGGCACGAAGGGCGTGCCGCGCTCGGGGTCGTAGTGGCGGGCCGCCTTCACGAGGCCGAGAAGCGCCACCTGGCGCAGGTCGCCGTAGTCGTCGTCGCCGCGCCAGTAGCGGCGGGCGAGCGACTCCGCGAGCGGGATGTGAGCGACGACGACCTGGTTCTCGATCCGCATCCGCTCCCGCGGGGTGCAGGTGCGCACCTGGTCGAATGCCGCGGTGGTCTCTTCGCTGCGACGACGGCGGGCCTCGAGGGTTGCCACGCTGTTCGTGGTGTTGCCGTTCATGTGCTGTCACTCCGTACTTCTGAAACGAGTGGCGTAGCGCGCTGTTCGACTACTTGCCTTCGATCAGACCAAGCCGCGAAGAAGGGTGAAACCCCCTTGCGGAAGCACGGCGGTTCTGCTTTTGGTGGGCGAAACCCCGCCTTTTTCTGCCTTTTCTGCTTCTTCTGCCTTTTCTGCCTTGTCCTGCGCGAAGCCGGGTCAGTACTCGCCCTTGATCACGAAGAACGACCCCCGGATCTCGCCGGCGAGCTTCGAGCGCTGGCGGGCGAACTTGAACCTGTCGGCGAGCTCGGCCGGGACATCCATGCCCTGCGACAGCTTGAAGCCGACGGCGCGCTTGCCCGCGTCGCCGAGCGTGTAGAGCACGTTGATCGAGAGGCCCGACTGATAGAAGACGTAGGTCCAGTCGATGTCTGCGACGCGGAAGCGGCTCACCTCGAGGGCGGGGGAGGCGATCACGATGTCGCGCTCGTCGGCGAGCACCTTCTCGACGCGGGCGAGGTCGTCGGATGCCTCGGCCGCGGGCACCACGGTGAAGTCGTGGTCGTACTTGTTCTTGAAATAGCGCGCCTCGTTGGCGCGCAGGCCCGCGAGCGCCTCGGCGACGGGCGACGATTCGAGACCCGTGGTGCTGACGTTGACGAAGTCGACGGTGTACGGCATGAGCCCACCGTAGCGGCGGCCGCGGTGCCGGCGACCCCCGGTTCCCGTCGCCGCCCGAGAAGCGGACGCGCCTGATGCCCAGGGGCGCGCGTGCGGCGACGATAGCTGCCGTTAAGACCTCGGTGCGGCGACAGTAGACGTCGCTACGAACTCCCCGCGGCGACAGTAGATGCACGAACTCCGTGCGGCGACAATAGCTGCCGTTGCGAGTTCCGTGCGGCGACAGTAGCTGCTGTTACGACCTCAGTGCGGCGGCACGGACTCCGTGCGGCGACAATAGCTGCCGTTACGAACCCCGTGCGGCGACAGTAGATGCAGCTCCCCGACGGTCAGAGCGGCATCTAATGTCGTCGGCGGGAGGAGTGGCCGGCGTGAAGCGGCATCTAGTGTCGCCGGCGGGAAGAGTGGCCGGTTGAAACGGCATCTAGTGTCGCCGGCGGGAAGAGTGGCCGGTTGAAACGGCATCTAGTGTCGCCGGCGGGAAGAGCGGCCGGGCGAACCGGCATCTAGTGTCGCCGGAGCGAAGGGCGGCCGGAGCGAAACGGCATCTGGTGTCGCCGCACGAACCGCGGAGCCCGCGCCGGTCGCCAGAACTCTTCACTCCTCCGCCTGCGGCGTGTCCGCTAGCTGCGCGCCTTCCGCGTCGCGGCGCCGTTCGCCTTCTTGATCGCGTCGACCAGCTGGTCTTTCGTCATCGACGAGCGGCCGGTGATGTCGAGCTTCTTCGCGACGTCCATCAGATGCGCCTTCGAGGCGTTCGCGTCGACGCCGCCCTCGGTCTTCTTCCCCCGCTGTGCGGCACCGGCATCCGATGGCCCCTTGCGGCCCTTCTCGACCCAGTGGTCGCCGACCTTCTCGTACTCGTGCTTGAGAGCGGCGTACGCCGTCTGCTGCGCACGGCGCCCGTGGCCGTATTCCTTGAGCGCGGAATCGTGCGCCTTCACCCAGATCTCCTGGGCGTGCTTCGGCGAGCGCTCCAGCGTGCTGGGCAGGTCCTTCGCTCCAGGCATTGTGTTCTCCTTCTTCCTGGTCTCCATTCGGCTTCGCCGAGTCGACCCGCGCTGCGGTCGGCTTCGCCGAGTCGACCCGCGTTGCGGTCGGCTTCGCCGAGTCGACCCGCGTTGCGGTCGGCTTCGCCGAGTCGCCCCGCGGGTGGCGGCCGGCGTCATGTGAGCAATCTCATGTCAGCAGTTTCACGAGCGCCGCCTCTGGCGAGCGCTTCACGTCGAGTAGTTCCCCGTTCCGGTATCTGTCGAACACGCGCGGGTCGATGTAGCTCGCGCGGGCGACGGCCGGCGTGTTCCCGAGGGCGGATGCCGCGCGCTTCACCGCCTCGCGCTCGGCGGCGTCCCGCGCCCGCCGGGTATCGGCCCGGCCGGCACGCGCCAGCGTGTCCGCGGCGACGATCGTGCCGCGCAGCGTGCGGAAATCCTTCGCACTCGCTTCGACCCCCGTGCGCAGCCGGATGTCCTCGTTGACGTCCGCCGGCCGCAGGGCGTGCCAGCGCTGATCGCGCCAGGCCAGCAGGCGGGCGCCGGGGCGGCGCCGCGCCACCAGCGACCCGAGGTATTCCGCGAGCTCGGGGTCGTGGACCCAGGAGTCCCAGCCCTGGCCGCTCTTCGACGGGAAGCGCAGCTCGGTCTCGGAGCCGTCGATCGTCACGTCGCGGCACAGCAGGGTGGTGAGGCCGCGGGTGCCGTAGGCGCGGCGGTAGCGCTCCTCGCCGATGCGCAGCGCGGCGCGGTCGACCATGCGGAACGCCGCGGCGAGGGTGCGCTCGCGCGGCATCCCCGGAAGCCGCAGATCGCGCGTCACCGTGCGGCGCGCGCTCGGCAGCGCCTCGGCCAGCTCGAGCATGCGCTCGAACTTCACGGCATCGCGCTTCCGCCTCCACTCCTCGTGATACAGATACTGACGCCGGCCGGCTGCGTCGGTGCCGACGGCCTGGATGTGGCCGTCGGGGTACGGCGAGATCCAGACGTCGAGCCATGCCGGCGGGATGACGAGCGACTCGATGCGCGCGAGTACCTCGGCGTCGCTCACGGGCCGGCCGTCGGGGTCGACGTAGCGCGGCTCATCGCCGGGCAGCCGGGCCAGGCCCGGCCCGGAGGGGTCACTGCGGCGAATGCGCATACTTCCCCAATGCCCGGGGGACCACCCGGGCATGACCACGAGACGGCGCACCGGCGCCAGCTGCATCAGCGGATGCCTCGCCGCCGCCCTCGCCGCCGCGCTGGCCGGCTGCGTTCCGGACTCGGGCGGCGTGCCCGGCCGGCTCGAACGCGGGCTCTCCTCCGCAGACAGCAGCGCGCAGACCGCGCTGCTCGCCGTGCGCCAGCTGAGCGAGGGGAAGACGACGCCGCAACACGCCCACACCGCGATCGACGACGCGCTCACGAAGCTCGGCGAGCAGCAGACCGAGCTTGCGAGCATCGAGCCGCGCACCGCCGACGAGCGCCGCTGGCGCCGCAGCGCCGACGACGCGATCTCGGCGCTCGACCCGGCGCTCAAGGACGCCCGCTCGGCCGCGAACGGAGAGGCGGGCATCCGCTGGTCGCAGGCGAGCCGGGAACTGCGGGACGCGAGCGACACGATCACGCACACGAAGCGCGAGATCATCGCCCAGGCGGGGGAGGCCGAGTGAGCAAGCTGCTCGGCATCTTCCTCGGCATCCTCACGGCGATCGGCGGCTTCGTCGACATCGGCGACCTCGTCACGAACGCCGTCGTCGGCTCGCGCTTCGGCCTCGCGCTCGCCTGGGTCCTGCCGGTCGGCGTGGTAGGCATCATCGTGTTCGCGCAGATGTCGGGGCGCGTCGCAGCAGTCAGCGGCCGGGCCACGTTCGAGATCATCCGCGAGCGGCTCGGGCCGCGGCTGGGGCTCGCGAATCTGGGCGCCTCGTTCCTCATCAATCTGCTCACCCTCACCGCAGAGGTCGGCGGCATCGCGCTCGCCCTGCAGCTGGCGAGCGGCATCCAGCCCCTGCTGTGGATGCCCGTCGCGGCCGTCGCGGTGTGGATCGTGCTGTGGCGAGTGAAGTTCTCGATCATGGAGAACGTCGTGGGGCTGCTCGGGCTCTGCCTCGTCGCCTTCGCGGTCGCGGTGTTCCTGCTGCACCCGGACTGGAGCGCGCTCGCCCAGAAGGCGGTGCCCCTCATGCCGTCCAGCGAGCACCCGTCGACCTACTGGTACTACGCCGTCGCGCTGTTCGGCGCGGCGATGACGCCGTACGAGGTGTTCTTCTTCTCATCGGGCGCCCGCGAGGAGGGGTGGACGAAGAGCGACCTCGCCGAGTCGCGCGCCAACGTGCTGATCGGATTCCCGCTCGGCGGCCTGCTGTCGCTGTCGATCGCCGTGTGCGCGACGCTCGTGCTGCTGCCGCGCGGCATCCAGGTCGAGTCGCTCTCGCAGGTCGCCATGCCCGTCGCGCAGGCGGGCGGCACGCTGCTGCTCATCATCGTGATCGTCGGCATGGTGGCGGCGACGTTCGGTGCGGCGCTCGAGACGGCGCTGTCGAGCGGCTACACGCTCGCGCAGTACTTCGGCTGGCCGTGGGGCAAGTTCCGCCGCCCCTCCCAGGCATCCCGATTCCACCTCGTGATGATCGTGTCGCTGCTCATCGGGCTCGGAATCCTCGCGACGGGCGTCGACCCTGTGCAGGTCACCGAGGCGTCGGTGGTGTTCTCTGCGCTCGCGCTGCCGCTGACCTACCTGCCGATCCTCATCGTCGCGAACGACCCGCAGTACATGGGCGACGCGGTGAACGGGAAGGGGACGAATGCGCTCGGGCTCGTCTATCTCGTGCTCATCCTGGCCGCGTCGATCGCGGCGATACCGCTCATGATCGTCTCGGGAATGGGGGCATGAGATGACGGATGCACGGCCCGAGCTGCCCGTCGACGAGTCGCCGCGCGGGCAGGTCATCGACGCGCACCTGCACCTGCTCGACCGGCAGGTGGTCGACCCCTCCGACGTGCCGATCACGACCGTCGACGACGTGCAGCTCGACGGCGTCGAGCCCGGGGCATCGCCGCGCATCGTCGCGCTGCTCTCGGGCGCGCCGCTGTGGACCCGGATCTTCGGCGGCCGGCCGCGACGGCACCACCTCGAGGATGAGCCGTGGAGCGACGTGACCGACGTCGGCGTCGTGATCCGCGTCGCGAAGCCCGCCGACGACTATGAGGCGAGCTGGCCCGAGCGGTGGGCGCGGTCAGAGGTCATCGGCCGGATCCCAGGGGGCCGCCATGCTCCTGACTGATCTGCTCGGGCTGCGCGTGCGCGACGGCGCGGGCGGCGATCTCGGCGCCGTCGTCGACGTGCGCTTCGTGCTCGACGGGCCGCCGTCGGGAAGCGGCACCGGCGCGCTCGCCGAGGCGCGCCTGCACGGGCTGATCGTAAGCCCGCATCGCAGCAGCTCGTTCCTCGGCTATGAGCGCACCGGGGTGAACCGGCCGTGGCTCATCGCCCACTTCCTCGCCTGGCGGCAGCGCCGCGCGGTGCTCGTGCTGTGGCGCGACGTGGCGAGTGTGGGCGACGAGCTGGCGCTGCGGCCGGGGGCGACGCTGTACTCGCCGGCGCTGCCGGGCGGATAGAGCAGTTCTCGAGAAGCGCGCGGGCCAGCTCGCCGACCACAATGATGCGCATGACAGAGACGACGAGCACGAAGAAGACCGGGTTCACTGCCGAGGAGCGCGCGGCGATGCGCCAGCGCGCGAAGGAGCTGAAAGCGCAGGAATCGGACGCGCTGGCGCTGCAGGCCGTGCTCGACAAGATCGCGAGCCTCGACGAGCCCGACAAGACGAACGCCGAGCGCATCCACGCCATCGTCACCGAGGTGGCCCCGCAGCTGAAGCCGCGCACCTTCTACGGCAGCCCCGCCTACGCCACCTCCGACGGCAAGGTGGTCTGCTTCTATCAGGAGCGCGCGAAGTTCAAGGTGCGCTACGGCAACTTTGCGTTCTTCGACGCCGCGCAGCTCGACGACGGCACCATGTGGCCCACCGCGTTCGCGATCACCGAGATCTCTGCGGAGGACGAGAAGCGCATCGCCGAGCTCGTGAAAAAGGCGGCGGGCGCATAACGGCGAGCGCCGTGTCAACCGCTGGCGCAGGCCCCCGCCAGTGCCTACCGTCGTGCGCATGGTGCAGTTCACGACGAAGACGCTGACGGATGCCGGCCGCGCGGTCGGCCGACTGATCAAGTCCATCGAGGGGCAGGAGCGGCTCGACGCGGTTGCCCAGCCGCTCTCGGGCTTCGTGCAGAAGCTGATCCCCGCGGGCCCCGTGCGCGACCTGCTGCACGGCGTGCCGATCGGGCACCCCGCGCACCCCTTCCTCGTGCAGTTCCCGCTCGGCGCGTGGAT
>NZ_JBLRDT010000132.1:0-7095 GCF_057512245.1 Gryllotalpicola sp. CP2-P1 | reverse complement strand
CGCTGGCGCCGGGTGTACCTCGCTCAGCTGGCGGCGACAGAGGCATCCGGAATCGCCCCGCTCTTCACGCCCCCTGGCGGCCTCGCCTACCGAACAGACCCGACGACAACGAGAGCAAAGGACACGATCTATGGCTGACCTCGACGGCAACCGCGCCGCCAAGAACTTCGCGCCGCAGACCCCGGGCGTCGACTTCGGTCACGCCATCAAGGGCGCGCACAACCTCGACTGGGGCATGCAGCACCGTCTCGGGCGCGTGCTCAACGGCGCCACCGGGCGCACCGTGATGCTCGCCTTCGACCACGGCTACTTCCAGGGCCCGACATCGGGTCTCGAGCGCCTCGACCTGAACATCGCGCCCCTCGGCGAGTACGCCGACGCGCTGATGTGCACCCGCGGCGCGCTGCGGGCCACGATGCCGCCGACGACGGGCGCGGGGCTCGTGCTGCGCGCCTCGGGCGGCCCGTCGGTGCTCAAGGAGCTGTCGGACGAGTACACGGCGATGGCGATCGAGGATGCCGTGCGGCTGGACGCCTCTGCCGTGGCGGTGCAGGTGTTCATCGGCGGCGAGCACGAGAGCCGCAGCATCAAGAACCTCACCTCGCTCGTCGACGACGGCTACCGCGTCGGCGTGCCCGTGCTCGGCGTGACGGCGGTCGGCAAGGAGCTCACGCGCGACGCCCGCTATCTCGGCCTCGCGACCCGCATCATCGCCGAGCTCGGCGCGCAGCTCGTGAAGACCTACTACTGCGAAGAGGGCTTCGACGAGGTCGTCGCGGGATGCCCCGTGCCGGTCATCATGGCGGGCGGGAAGAAGCTGCCGGAGCTCGACGCGCTCACCATGGCCTCGAACGCGGTGCGCGCAGGCGCCGCCGGCGTCGACATGGGCCGGAACATCTTCCAGAGCGACTCGCCCGTCGGCATGATCGCGGCGATCCGCGCCGTGGTGCACGACGACGCGACGCCCGACGAGGCATACGGCGTGTACCTCGACTCGAAGAAGGGCGCGTGATGGCGCAGCTGCCCGCCAAGCGGAATCTCGCCCAGATCGAGCGGCGCTTCGGCGACTGGGGCCCCGGCTACCTCGTCGACGAGGGCGACGCGTTCTTCGGCTCGGTGCTGCTGCGGCCCGGCGACGAGTTCACCAACCACTCGCACGCCCGCCACACGGAGTCGTTCCTCGTGCTGCGCGGTCGCGCGGAGCTCTGGCTCGACCGCTCACAGCTCGTCGAGCTCGCGCAGGGCGACTTCATCGGCTGCCCGCCCGGCGTCGAGCACTTCTTCCGCAACACCGCGGACGAGCCCTTCGAAGCCTTCTTCGTGAAGGCGCCCGGCGTGAGCGGCGACAAGGTCGACGCGCCCTGGACACCGACGTCCTAGCAACCCACCCGTCACAACGAAAGACGAATCCGATGAAGATCCAACGACGCATCTCGACAGGAATCACGAACTCACGCGCCCGGCGCGTGGCCATGGCGGCGGCAGCCACTCTGCTCGCCGCCGGGACGCTCGCCGCGTGCTCGGGCGGCAGCGGGTCCACCACCTCGGGCAGCAAGACGCTGCGGGTCCTCATCGCCGCGCCGCAGGAGGGTGCGGGGAAGGCGCTTCAGGCCGACTACGAGAAGTCGACGGGGACCAAGGTCAAGATCACGGTGGTGCCGTACGACCAGATTCAGACGAAGGCGATCCTCGACGCGCAGTCCGGGGCCAACCAGTACGACGTGATCCAATACTGGTACACCTCGGTCGGCGCGCTCGCCCAGGCCGACGCGCTCGACGACCTGACCGGCTGGGTCGACAAAGACAAGGACATCGACAAGTCCGACTTCATCGCGCCGATCTACAACGCGTACACGCAGTACAAGGGCAAGACCTACGGGTTGCCGTTCGACGGCGACACGCACCTGCTCTACTACAACAAGAAGATCCTGGCCGACAACGGCGTGAAGCCGCCGACGACCTGGGACGAGTACCTCGCGGACGTGAAGAAGATCACGGATGCCAACAAGAGCAAGGGCATCTACGGCGCGGCGATGATGGGCGACAAGAGCGCCTTCAACATCGGGTCGACGTTCTTCAACAGGCTCGCGACCTTCTCGTCCTCGCCGATCGACAGCCAGAAGCCCGATCTGACGAGCCCTGCGGCGCTCGCCGCGGCGAAGTCGATGGTCGACGCGGCGCCCTACACCGCGCCGAGCCCGTCGCAGATCGGCTTCGACCAGGCCCTGGCTCTCTTCCTCTCCGGAAAGATCGGGATGATGGAGGCCTGGACCGACCTCGGCACCTTCGCCCAGGATCCGTCGCAGTCGAAGATCGCCGACAACTGGGGCGCGGTGCCGCTGCCCGCCGGCGCCGGCGGCAAGACGGCCGCCCCTCTGGACGCGGGCTGGGCCCTCGGCGTGAGCCCGAGTGCGCCTGATCAGGGCGCGGCGAAGGACTTCGTGAAGTTCGCGACATCCAAGGCCGAGAACCTGAAGCTCGTCACCACCACCGGCAGCGGCGTGGACCCGACGCGCACCTCGACGCTCGAGAGCGACAAGTACAAGAGCTTCACGCCTGTGGTCGCCGCCGCCCTGACCCAGATCCTCGGCAACGCGCAGTCGTGGCCGACCTCGCCCAACGCGCCCAAGATGATCCAGTCGCTCAACGACAACCTCGCCCAGATGCTGCAGGGCTCGCTGACGCCGCAACAGGCGCTCGATGCGACCGAGAATGCCTGGGACGCGCTGTAAAGCAGCGAGGAGATCACTGACATGACAACGGCCGCCCCGGTCCCCGCCTCCGCCGACGGACCACGCCGCCACCGGCTGATCGGCTGGGCGCTGATCGCCCCCGCGCTCGCCGCGGTGGCCATCATCGCCGCATACCCGCTGGTCTATACGGTGCTGGTCTCGTTCTCGAAGTCGACGCTGGGGCGGCCGTTCCAGTCATGGGTCGGGTGGGGGCAGATCGTCACGGCGTTCACCGATGGCGGCCAGCTGGCGTCGATCCTGCGCTCCCTCGAGTTCGCCGTGCCGGCCGCGGTGCTCTCGGTGGTCATCGGCCTGGTCATCGCCCTGAGCCTCGACACCGCGACGCGGGGCGGCCGTGTGGTTCGCGTCATCATGCTGCTGCCGCTCATGACGCCCCCGGTGATGGCGGGCGTGATCTGGAAGCTGATGTTCGCCCCGACCGGCGGCCTGTTCAACGATCTGCTGGCCGGCGCGGGGCTGATCAGTGAGCCGGTGCTGTTCCTCGGGGCGTCCCCGGCCGCGATGATCTGCCTCATCGTCGTCGACATCTGGCAATGGACGCCGTTCTGCGTGCTTCTCATCTTCGCCGCGCTGCAGTCGATGCCGAGGGAGGTCTACGAGGCGGCGCAGGTCGACGGGGCCGGTGTGTGGCGCACGTTCCGCTCCGTCACCTTCCCGCTCGTCCTCCCGAGTCTCGTGACTGTGCTGATGCTCAAGGTGATCGTCTCGTTCAAGGTGTTCGACCTGGTCTTCGTCATGACCTCGGGCGGCCCTGGGCTCGACACGAACGTCGCGAGCTTCAACGTGTACCGCACGGCTCTGCAGCAGTTCGACCTCGGCGCGGCAGGCGCGCAGACGATCGCCTTCATCGTGCTGGTGACGATCGTCGTCCTTCCCATCGCCACCTGGCGTTCGCGCCTTCTGAAAGCAGGGAGCCGAGCATGAGCGAGTCGACCATGCCCGCAGAGTCCTTCGGCCGAACGGTGATCGGGCGCGCTCCGCGCGCGGCCGCCCGCAGGCGCGGGGGAGTGTCGTTCGCACCGCGCTGGACCCGCGCGCTCAAGTCGGTCGTCGTGGTCCTCGCCGCGGTCTTCTTCCTGCTGCCCATCGCCTACCTCGCGATGGTCTCGTTCATGCGGCCCGACGACATCCTCTCCGATCGCGTCGTGCCCTCCGGCCTGTCGTGGCAGAACTGGAGCTCCGCATTCGACCGCTTCCCCGTGGCCGACTACCTGCGCAACTCCCTCATCGTGGCGGCGGCGGCGATGGTGATCGCGCTCCTGATCGCGATCCCCGCCAACTACGCGATGGCCAGGCTGCGCGCGGGCGGGAAGAACATCATGACCGTGATCGTCTCGGCCTACGTGGCGCCGCCGATCGTCGCGATCGTTCCGCTGTTCATCCTCGTGCGCAAAGTCGGGCTGATGGACAGCCTCGTCGGTCTCTCGCTCGTCGAGGGCCTGATGGTCGTGCCCGTGGCGATCTGGCTCCTCGACGATTTCTTCCGCAACGTTCCCGAAGAGATCGACGAGGCCGCGCAGATCGACGGATGCGGCCCCATCGCGACCCTCGTGCGCGTCGTGCTGCCGCTCGTCGCACCGGGCGTCGTCGCGGTCGGCATCGTCTCGTTCATCCTCGTCTACAACGACTTCCTGATCCCGCTGATGCTCTCCTACAGCGAGAGCACTCAGACGCTGCCCGTGGGGATCTCCCTCATGCAGGGCGGCCGCGAAGTCATGTACGGGCAGATGGCGGCGGCATCGTTCACCGGCATGATCCCGGTCTACCTGCTCGCCCTGTTCATGCAGCGCTGGCTGATCGGCGGCCTCACGCAAGGAAGTGTGAAGTAGTTCCGGCCGCACTGTGAGGCGCCCGTCGTTCCCGGGAACCAGAAGACAAAGCATCCCCAGCCGCATATCGTGAAATGGCGAGACTTAGTGGCTTGGTGACCGGGGAGGTCCACATGAGCAATTCGTTCACGAGCGAGGGTTTCGGCCCGCGCGGCTTCGGCGGGCACGGCCCGGGTCGCTCGCTCTCCGACGCCTTCGACCAGCTCCGCTCGGCGGTCGAGGAGCGCCTCGGCCCGCGCGCCCGCGGCGGCCACGGTGGCCACGGCGGCGATGTGCGCGAGGCGGTGCTCGCGCTGCTCGCCGAGAAGCCCATGCACGGCTACGAGATCATCGCCGAGATCGGCGCGCGCAGCGGCGGCGCGTGGAAGCCGAGCGCGGGCGAGGTGTACCCCACGCTGCAGCTGCTCGCCGACGAGGGCGTCGTCACGGCCGAGGTCACCGAGGGGCGCAAGACCTACTCCCTGACGGCGACGGGGCGGGCAGAGGCGGATGCCGCGGCCAGCCGCGCCACCGCGACCGACGGCACCGGAAAGCACGACTTCTTCGGCATCGGCCCGCTGCCGAAGGCCGGCGTCGAGCTCGCGCAGGCGGCGATGCAGGTGCAGCGCTCGGGCACGCCCGAGCAGCAGAAGCAGGCGGCCGAGCTGCTGAACGAGGTGCGGCGGAAGCTGTACGCGATCCTCGCTCAGGACTGACGGGATGCCGCCAGCGCGCGGACCCGCCGCGGGGTCGGCCGAGCCCGCGACGGCGGCCACCCGCGCCCGCTATCGCCGCATCCTGCGGTTCGCGTTCCGCTATCTGATGCAGACCTGGTGGTACGAGCTGGTGCTGCCGCGCATCGGCTTCGAGCGCGTCGCGGAGCGCGGCCGCGCCCGGCGCATGACGGGCATCGCGCAGCGGTTCCACGTGCTCGCCGTCGAGCTCGGCGGCCTCATGATCAAGGTCGGGCAGTTCCTGTCGTCGCGGCTCGACGTGCTGCCGCCCGAGATCACGCGCGAGCTCGCCGGCCTGCAGGACGAGGTTCCCGCGGCGGGGTTCCCCGCGATCCGCGAGCTCGCCGAGGGCGAGCTCGGTCTGCCGCTGGAGCAGGCCTACGCCGGCTTCGACGAGCAGCCGGTGGCTGCGGCATCCCTCGGCCAAGCGCATCGCGCGCGCCTCTCGGCGCAGGACGCGCAGCTCGCCGGCCATGACGGTGTGATCGTGAAGGTGCAGCGGCCGGGCATCCGCTCGATCGTCGACGTCGACCTCGCCGCCCTGCGCCGGGTCGCCGGCTGGCTCAGCCACATCAGGGTCGTCTCGCGCCGCGTCGACCCTCAGGCGCTCGTCGCCGAGTTCGCGGTGACGAGCCTCGAAGAGATCGACTACCTGCACGAGGCCGTCGCCGCAGAGCGCTTCGCCGCGATGTTCGCGCGCGACCCGCGGGTCGTGGTGCCCGACGTCGTCTGGGAGCGCACGACCCGCCGCGTGCTGACCCTCGCCGATGTCACGGCGATCAAGATCAACGACGTCGATGCGCTGCGGGCAGCCGGCATCGACCCGCACGAGGTGGCGAGCGTCTTCGCCGAGGTGATGTTCGAGCAGGTGCTGGGGCAGGGCTACTTCCACGCGGACCCCCACCCGGGCAACGTGTTCGTGACCCCGGCGCCCGGTGAGACCCCGGGTTTCCGCCTCACGTTCATCGACTTCGGCATGATGGGCGAGATCACCGACGAGCTGCGCGCGGGGCTGCGGCGGCTGGTCGTCGCCGTCGCGGCGCGCGATGAGCGCGGGCTGATTCAGAGCATCGAGGATGTCGGCATCCTGCTGCCCTCCGCCGACACCGCCGAGCTCGAGCGGGCGATGGCGCAGCTCTTCGACCGCTTCGGCGGCATGGGGTTCGCGCAGCTGCGCCGCGTCGACCCGCGCGAGTTCCGCGACTTCGGGCAGGAGTTCGGCCAGGTCGTGCGCTCTCTCCCGTTCCAGCTGCCCGAGAACTTCCTGCTCGTGATCCGCGCCGTCTCGCTCACCTCGGGCGTGTGCAGCGCCATCGACCCCGAGTTCAACATCTGGGACTCCATCGAGCCGTTCGCCTCGCGACTGCTGCGCGAGGAGAGCGGGAACGTCGCGCTGTCGGCCGCGCGCGAGCTGGTCTCGTCGGCCGCCGTCTTCGCGCGACTGCCCGGGCGCATCGACACGCTGATCACCCGCGTCAACGACGGCATGGTCACGGTGTCGACGCCCGCGCTGGATCGCCGCCTGTCCCGGCTCGAGCGGCTGGTCAGGCGCGCGGTCGGCGCTGTCGTGTTCGCGGGATTCCTGATCGGGGGCATCCTCTTGCTGCCGTCGGCGCTGCCGCTCGGCGTCGTGCTGATGTGCGTCTCCGCGATCCCGCTCGGGTACACGCTCGTCGGCGGAGGGCCGCGGTGACCGCCGCGGGCCGCTCCGGTCGCCTCGGCGAGGCGGGGCGTGCTGGTCGCCTCGGCGAAGCCGCCCCCGCTGGTCGCCTCGGCGAACCCGCCCCCGCTGGTCGACTC
>NZ_JBLRDT010000131.1:0-7096 GCF_057512245.1 Gryllotalpicola sp. CP2-P1 | reverse complement strand
CCTAGACCCCTATGAGGACCCGAGGGATGCTGCCGTCCGCGAGGTCTTCGAAGAGACGGGCTACCGCGCAGAGCTCGGCGAGCTGCTCGGCATCGACTCGCACATCGTGCCGGCCGAGCAGCGGTTCAGCGGAGCCACCGAGCCGTTGCAGGCGTTGCGCATCGTCTATCGCGCTCGGGTGGTCGGGGGCGAGCTCACCAATGAGCTCGACGGGTCGACCGACGAGGCGGCATGGTTCGACCTCGACGAGGTGCGAGCGCTGAAGCGCGTCGGTCTCGTCGAGGTCGGACTGCGGTTCGCGGGGATCGAGCTCTAGGACTCGGTGGTCGCGTCGGGGTCATCGGCGACCCACAGCTCGTCGTCGGTGCGGAAGGTCTGCCAGACGGCGTAGGCGACGCCTGCGAGAGCCGCGACGCCGACGGCGATGCCGATGTAGGTGCCGATGCCGCTCTTCTTCTTCTTGGGCAGGGGCGCCTTGCCGGTCACCTTCGAGGTGGTGTCCTTCAGGCGGCTCACCGCCGCTTTGACGCGCTTGTCGTTCGCGACGTCGGCGACCGAGAGCACGGTGCCGAGCGCCGAGCCGAGCACGGGGACGATCGTGTGGTTGACCACGTCTTCCGCCTTGGCTGCGGCGGGCACGACGTAGTTGGTGTAGCCCTCGCGCACTCGCGGGTAGAGCTGCTCACGCGTCAGGTGCTGGGCCTGCTTGCCCGCCTCCTGCGCGACGGACGAGGCGTGCGCCAGCACGTCCTGCTGGTGCGCGAGCAACTGCTGCGCCTCCGCCTTGAGCTTGTCGAGTTCCTTGAGGCGCTTCTTCGAAAGCGAAAGAGACGTACTCACCGGGCTTACCTCCCACGGGGTTGGTTACGGGGTGCGCGAAGCTGCAACCCATCTTGCCACCTGCCTTGTATATGACCACCAGGGCATTGACCCAAACCGATCGATGACACACCCTGTGGAAGAATTGCTGGCATGTCGATTCACACCGCCGTGGCCACCATTCACACCAATTACGGCGACATCGTCGTCAACCTGTTCGGGAACCACGCGCCGAAGACCGTGAAGAACTTCGTCGGCCTTGCGACTGGTGAGCAGGAGTGGGCGAACCCGGCCACCGGCGAGCGCTCGAACGAGCCGCTCTACAAGGGCGTGGTGTTCCACCGCGTCATCCCCGGCTTCATGATCCAGGGCGGCGATCCGCTCGGCACCGGCACCGGCGGCCCCGGCTACCAGTTCGACGACGAGATCCACCCCGAGCTCGCCTTCACGAAGCCCTACCTGCTGGCGATGGCCAACGCCGGCAAGCAGATGGGCCGCGGCACCAACGGCTCGCAGTTCTTCATCACGACCGACCAGACCACCTGGCTCACGGGCAAACACACCATCTTCGGCGAGGTCGCCGACGACGCCTCGCGCGCCGTGGTCGACAAGATCTCGGCGGTGCCGACAGACGGCCGCGACCGCCCGCTCGACGACGTGGTCATCGAGTCGATCGACATCGCGAACGTCTAGCACCGGCCCGATCACGAGGGGGAATCAGCAGTGAGCTACGACGGTTCCCCGGGCGCGGGCGTCTGCTACCGGCATCCGGATCGCCAGAGCTACGTGCTCTGCCAGCGCTGCGGGCGCACCATCTGCGGTGAGTGCCAGACGCCGGCGCCCGTCGGCGTCATCTGCCCCGAGTGCATGCGCGAGGCGCGGGCGAGCATGCCGCGCACGCGCCCTGAGGCGATCAGGCGCATCGGATTCCTCAGCCGCAGCGGCCAGCCGGTGATGACCTACGCCCTGATGGCGCTGTGCGTGCTGGTCTTCATCTTCCAGTCGATTCCGGGCATCGGCTCGCACGTCACCCAGGCGCTGCTCTATGCGGGCGGCTACTCGTACCCTGCGAGCGCGGGCGGCAGCTTCCAGCCGTGGCGGCTGCTGACGAGCGTCTTCGCCCACGGCGGCCTGCTGCACATCGCGCTGAACATGTACACGCTGTGGGTGTTCGGCCAGATCCTCGAGCCGATGATCGGCAGGTGGCGCTACCTCACGCTCTTCCTGATCAGCGGTGTCGCCGGCTCGGTGGGCATGCTGTACCTCGCGCCGAACCAGGGCGCCGTCGGCGCCTCCGGTGCGATCTTCGGCATGTTCGGCGCGCTCGTGGTGATTCAGCGGAAGCTCGGCGGTCCGATCCGGCAGCTGATCGTGCTGATCATCATCAACCTGGCGATCGGCATCGTGCCGATCTTCGGCTCCAACATCGCCTGGCAGGCCCACGTCGGCGGGCTCGTCGGCGGTCTGCTCACGGGGCTCGTGCTGACCGAGACCCGGAAGCGCTCGCAGTTCCCGCTTCAGGTGATCCTGCTCATCGTGCTGGCCGCGCTGGTCGTGCTGGCGGGCATCAGCCCGGTCTTCCGCTACTAGCCGCCGCAGTTATTAAGACGCTCTCCACAGCTGTGGAGAAGCGCCGAGTTATCCACAGTCTTAATAACACTGGGGATAATTACAGCCCTGTAATTATCCCCAGTGTGATGAGTGTGTGGACGGATCGAGCTACTTCCACCTCGTCGTCATCAGGAACCCAACGAAGGCGATCGCGAAGCCGATCAGGATGTTCCACGAGTTCAGGCCCGGGATCGGCAGAGTCGCGCCGCTCAGGTAGAACACGATGATCCACAGCAGGCCGACGATCATGAATCCGATCATCAGCGGCTTGTACCAGACGGGGTTCCCCGCGTGTTCGCGTGCGGCAGCTCGCTCTTCGGGCGTGAGCTTGCTACGGGTCTTTGAGGCCATAGCCAGAGAGTTTACTGGGCCGCGCGGTTAGACTCACCCGCGTGAGCCGAGCCGATGCCGAGAATGTGGAGCCGCGGAATCGGCGGCATCGCGTCTCGCTGATCGGCGTGGCCGGCGAGCTTCTGCTCACGGCCGGGGTTCTGGTGCTGCTCTTCATCGGGTGGCAGAACGTGTTCAACAGCTGGGTGCTGAACGGGCAGCAGAACGGCGCGGCGGCCCAGCTCGGCAGGCAGTGGCTCGACGAGTCGGCGTCACCGTCGGGGGGCGGCTCGAGCTCCGGCGGCGGCAGCGCCACCCAGACATCCGTCGGGCCTGCGGCGAACATCCCTGTGGAAAAGAGCGCGCCCGCCAACCAGCAGCCGATCGCCGTGATGTACGTGCCGCGCTTCGGAACGGACTGGAAGCGCACGGTGCGCGAGGGCACCGGCCTCGATGTGCTGAACAGCTCGACCGCAGGGGTCGGGCACTACGCGTCGACGGCCATGCCGGGCGCCGTCGGCAACTTCGCGGTGGCCGCGCACGACACCGGCTACGGCAGCACCTTCCTGCACATGCAGAACCTGCGGCTCGGCGACAAGATCTACGTGCAGACCAAGGACGGCTTCTACACCTACGCGTTCCGCAACTACCAGTACGTGCAGCCGAACGAGGTCGCGGTGCTCGACCCGGTTCCCCGCGAGCAGAGCGCCCAGGCATCCGATCGCATCCTCACCATGACGACCTGCAACCCGCCGTATCACACCGTCGAGCGGCTCATCTCGTACGCCGTGCTCGAGTCGTTCTCGAAGACGCCGCCCGCCGCAATCGCCTCGGTGGTGGGGTAGCGGTGTACGCGGCGCTGTGGCGGGTGCTTCCGGGCCCCTGGTGGGTGCGGCTGCTGATCGTGCTCGTGCTACTCGCGGCCGTGCTGTTCGTGCTCTTCGAGTGGGTGTTCCCCTGGGTCGACGGCATCGTCGACCAGAACCAGCAGGGTACGGTGGGCACGTGACCCGGGTGCTCGTCATCGACAACTACGACAGCTTCGTCTACACGCTGAACGGCTACCTGCAGGAGCTCGGCGCCGAGACGGTCGTCGTGCGCAATGACGTGTTCGATGCGGCGGATGCCGCGGCCGAACTGGCCGGCTTCGACGCCGTGCTCGTCTCGCCCGGGCCCGGCGCTCCGGCCGACGCGGGGGTGTCGATCGCGATGGTGCGCGCCGCACTCGCCACCGGCACGCCGCTGCTCGGGGTGTGCCTCGGGCACCAGGCCATCGCCGAGGCGTTCGGTGCCGTCGTCACGAACGCCGAAGAGCTGATGCACGGCAAGACGTCCCTCGTCAGCCACGACGACGACCCGTTCTGGGCGGGGGTGCGGCAGCCGTTCACGGCCACGCGCTACCACTCGCTGGCAGTCGTCGCCGGCACCGTTCCGCCCGAGCTCGTCGTGACGGCGCGCACCGAGGCGACCGAGCGCGCACAGGGCGGCGTCATCATGGGGCTGAAGCACGCGAGCGCGCCGATCTGGGGAGTCCAGTTCCACCCCGAATCCGTGCTCACCGAGGACGGCTACCGGATGCTCGGCAACTGGCTCGAGGCGGCCGGGCTCGAGGGCGCCCGCGAGCGCGCCGAGCGGCTCGACCCGCTGCTCAAAGCGTCGGCCTGAGTAGCGGCGCCGCGCCGACGCGAGCGGGGCTGACCAGTCGTCAGCCGTTTCCGAGGCAGTACGAGATCGTGATCTTCGCGCCCTGCGGCTGATCGCCGACGATCGACTGCTTCGACACGGGAGTGCCGGGCTGCACGGCGCAGCTCTGGTCGCCCTGGGGCGGCTGCACGTCGAGGCCGAGCCCGGTCAGGATCGTCTGCGCTTCCTGCACGGGCTTCGTCGTGACATCGGGCACCTGCACCAGGCCGTTCGACTCGATGAGGTTGACGGTGTCGCCCTTGTGGGCGTCGGCATCGCCGGCGGGGTCGGTCGACAGCACGGTGCCGGCGGGGTTGTCCTGATCGTCCTGCTGATGGACGTAGCCCACGGTGAAGCCGGCGTCGGTCAGCTTCTGCTGGGCATCCTTGTCGCTCATGCCGACCACGTCGGGCACCTTGATCGTCGGCGCCCCGGTCGACACCCAGACGGTGACCTGGGTGTTCCGGTTCGTCACGAACCCGGCGGAGGGGTCGGTGCGGGTGACGGCGCCCTTGGGCACGTCGGGGGATGCCTCGTACTCGACGACGATCTTGAGGTGCGCCGCCGTGATGGCGTGCTGCGCCTGGGAGAGGCTGTCGTTCTCGACCGAGGGCACCTTCGTCGACGACGCGCTGATCACGTCGCTCGGGTTGTGCTCGAACACCCAGATGAGCAGACCGGCGAGCACCGACATGACGAGGATGACCCCCGCGATGATCCACAGCGCCGGGGGCCGGCTCTGCGTGCGGGGCAGGGCCGTGTCGTCGGCGAGCTGGCGGATGGTCGCCTCGGCCTTCGAGACCTGCACGGGCGAGGGGCCGAAGAGCGCGTCCGAGCGCTCGGGGTGCTTCGGCGCGCGCGGCACCTTGCCCTGCGCCGCCGTTTCGAGGTCGGCGCGGAACTCCGCCGCGGTCTGGTAGCGCTCGAAGCGGTCCTTCTGGAGCGCCTTGCGCATCACCACGTCGAGTGCGGGCGAGACGCGGGGGTTGATGCTCGAGGGCTTCGCGGGGATCTCGCTGATGTGCTGGTACGCGACGGCGACGGGCGTCTCGCCCTGGAAGGGGGTGCGGCCCGTGAGCATCTCGAAGAGGACGACACCCGTCGAGTACAGATCGGTGCGGGCATCCACCTGCTCGCCCTTGGCCTGCTCAGGCGAGAAGTAGTTGGCCGTGCCGAGGATCGCCGTGGTCGCCGACAGCGAGGCCGACGTCTCGGTGATCGCGCGGGCGATGCCGAAGTCCATGACCTTGACCTGACCCTGCCGGGTAATCATGACGTTGGCGGGCTTGATGTCGCGGTGGACGACGCCGGCGCGATGCGAGTACTCGAGGGCGGTGAGGATGCCTTCGGTGATGCGGATCGCGTGCACGGGATCGATCTGCCCGCGCGAGACCAGCTCGTCGAGGGGCGCGCCGTCGACGTACTCCATGATGATGAAGGGGGCCTGCACCTCGTTGCCGTTCGCGTCGCGCACGGTGTCTTCCCCGGCGTCGAAGACGCGCACGATGGTGGGGTGCGCCATGCGGGCGGCGGCCTGCGCCTCTTGCCGGAAGCGCGTGCGGAACGCCGGGTCGGTGGCGAGCTGAGGCTTGAGCAGCTTGATGGCCACCGTGCGGCCGAGGCGGCTGTCGACGCCCTTGTGCACGTCGGACATGCCGCCGCGGCCGAGGAGTTCGCCGACCTGGTAGCGGCCGGCGATCACTCGCCTGGTGTCGGGGCTCACGGCCAGTTCCTCGGTGCTCATTTGGCGATCAGGTTAGCAACCTTCGGTTGGGGCGCGGCTGTGCTCACCGGGTGCCGCTGCCTTGGGTTGCGGAAGAGCCGCGCCCACCTGCGCCATCGGCACCGTCGGGCGATGTGCTGGTCGGAGTCGGGCTGGAGATCGATGAGATCGGCACGGACTTGGCCGGCGACTGTGTCGACCAGTTCGTGTTCGCGCACTGGATCGCGTAGGTGACGGTGACCGTCGATCCCGCGTTGTCATTGGCTGCGGTCCACTGTGCGGTCGGGGTCGAGCCGTCGACCTGCTGCACCTGCGTGCCGTTCACGTAGAGCCTGCGGCCGGTGAGAGTTTGGCCCGACGGGCACGAGTCACTGCCGAACGCAAAAGTGATCTGGGTGCCCGGCGGGATCGGCGTCGTGGTGGGGCTCTGAAGTGTCGGAGCGCTCGCCGGGGCGCTGGGGGCGACCAGATCGCCGTAGACGTACAGCGTCACCGGCATGTCGAACGGCACGCGCTGGACAGGGTCGATGTCGTAGACCTGGCCAATCTGGCTCGGGTCCGTGGCGTGCTTCGTCGTGTCGGCTTTGACGTTCGCCCACCCGTTGCTCTGAAGCTTCTGCGTCGCCTGGTCCTGCGTGAGGCCGATGTAGTCGTTGCGGTCGATGAGGCCGCTGTCGGTGGTCGGCGTCGAGGTCTCGGTCGGCGTCTCGGCCGGCGTCGTGTGCGTCGCCGCGGGCGAGGTGGTGTGCGGGGCCGCCGAGTTGCCGCCGCCGAGGAAGTTCACGAGCGACCACACCAGCGCGCCGACGAGCAGGGCGATGAGCACGATCAGCGGGATGGTCCACGGGCTGCGCTTCTTCGTCTGGCGCGCGGCCTCCGCCCGATTCGCGGGCGTGGCCGATGTCGCGAGCGCGCCAGCGGCCGGGTAGA
>NZ_JBLRDT010000130.1:0-7203 GCF_057512245.1 Gryllotalpicola sp. CP2-P1 | reverse complement strand
CGACGGCACCAACCCCGGCGACGGCACCAACCCCGGCGACGGCACCAACCCCGGTGATGGAACCAACCCCGGTGATGGAACCAACCCCGGTGATGGCGCGAACGGCGGCAACGGCGGCTCCGAGACGACCGGTCTGATCACCGGCGCCGTCGCTGCCAGCGCCCCGGTCACCCTCGACGCGGCAGCTGCCCCGGCAGCCGCTTCGGCCGCGGGCGCCCTGGCCACCACCGGAACAGACATCAGCGCCGGGCTCGCCTCTGCGCTCGCCCTGCTGATGATCGGCGCAGTCGCACTTCTGCTGCGCCGGAAGGAGCGGACTGCCGGCACTCCCCGCCGGTAACCGCATCCCTTGACTGGGGCCGACGCGGTCAGGAACCACCCCTCCTGACCGCGTTGGCCCCATCAGTCGTCGGGCGGGCGATCACCGGGCGGGGTCAGCCCTGCAGGATCGACAGGATGTTGCCGCTCGGGTCCCGGAACCAGCCGATGTCGGGCCCCTGCCCGGCCTCTCTGCCGCGCACGACGCCGTTGTCGCTGTGCGGCATGCCCTCGTAGCGCTCGAGCTCGATGCCCGCCGCCGCGAGCTCTGCGGCAGCCACGTCGATGTCCTCGACCTCGAAGTTCAGCACCGTGTAGCCCGCAGGGGTGAAGCTCGGCGACCGGTAGACGAACAGCGCGCCGCCGGGCAGTCGCAGCGTGAGCCCAGCGGGGTTCTCGTCGACCGTGAGACCGAGCTTTCCGCCGTAGAACTGCTTGGCCGCATCGAGGTCGTCGACGCCGAGCCCGCTGAACGCGTGCGTGGATGTCAGCATGGTGTGGCTCCTTTGCTCGCGGTCAGTTTGCCTTTCGGCGCCTGCTGCCGGAAGAGCGCGAGCCGGGCGACCCGGAAGACGCGGACGACCCCGCCGACCGCTTGCGGTCGACGCTGCGGCGCAGCGCCTCCATCAAGTCGACGACCTCGGCGCCGCCTTCCTCGCCGCCCTCGTCCTCGGCTTCCTCGCCGAAGGTGGCGGCGGTGTCGACCGTGTCGCCCTGTTCGAGCTTGGCGTCGATGAGCTTCTTGAGCTCGTCCTGGTACTCGTCCTTGTAGTCCTCGGGGTTGAAATCCGCCTCGAGGCTCTTCACGAGCGAGTCCGCGAGCTCCTGCTCCTTCGCCGTGATGCGCGGCGGCTTCTCGAGCACCGAGAAGTCGGCCTCGCGCACCTCGTCGCCCCACAGCAGCGATTGCAGCACCATCACCCCGTCGTCGTGCACGCGCAGCGCACCCAGATGGGTCTTGTTGCGCAGCGCGAATCGCACGATCGCCGTGCGGTCGGTGCGTTCGAGCGTCCGGCGCAGCAGCACGTATGCCTTCACGCCGCCCTTCTCGGGCTCGAGGTAGTAGCTGCGCTCGAAGGTGATCGGGTCGAGCTGCTCAGACGGCACGAACTCGATGACCTCGACGTCGTCGCGGCTCGCCTCTGGCAGCGCCTCCATGTCGTCGTCGTCGATCACGACCGTGCGGTCCCCCGCGTCGTAGGCGTGGTCGATGTGCTCGAACGGGATGACCTTGCCGCAGATATCGCAGCGGCGCTCGTAGTGGATGCGCCCGCCGTCTTTGTCGTGCACCTGGTGCAGGGCGATGTCGTGGTCCTGCGTGGCCGTATAGATCTTCACGGGCACGTTCACGAGCCCGAAGGAGATCGAGCGCTTACCGATAGCTCGCATAGATCCATCTGGCCCAGGCATCCGCTCGATTTCAACCCCCTGGAGGCGAGGCGGGCGCGACCTTAGCCTGCCGCACGTGGCGAAGAAGAATGAGCAGATCGTTGAGGTCGAGGGTCACCGCCTCACGCTGAGCAACCTCGACAAGGTGATGTACCCCGAGACGGGGACCACGAAGGGCGACGTGATCAGGTACTACACCGAGGTCGCGCCCTACCTGCTGCCGTACGCCGCAGGCCGGCCCGTGACGCGCAAGCGCTGGGTGAACGGCGTGGGCACGGCCGAGAAGCCCGGCATGGTGTTCTTCCAGAAGGACCTCGACGACTCGACGCCCGACTGGGTGGCGCGTCAGGTGATCCACCACAAGGACCACGACAACAGCTACCCGCTGCTGAACGACGTCGCGACGCTGACCTGGCTGGCGCAGATCGCGTCGCTCGAGCTGCACGTGCCGCAGTGGAGATTCACGGATGCCGGCGAGCGCGGCAATCCCGACAGGATGGTGCTCGACCTCGACCCCGGTGAGGGCGTCGGGCTGCCCGAGTGCGTCGAGGCGGCGAAGCTCGTCAAGGCGATCCTCGACGACATGGGGCTCGACTCCGTTCCCGTCACAAGTGGCAGCAAAGGCATCCACCTCTACGCCGCGCTCGACGGGAACTCGACCTCCGAGCAGATCAACCAACTCGCTCACGAGCTCGCACGCTCGCTCGAGGCGGATCACCCCGACCTCGTCATCTCGACCATGAAGAAGGTCGATCGGCGCGGCAAGGTGATGCTCGACTGGAGCCAGAACAACGCCGCGAAGACGACCGTCACGCCCTACTCGCTGCGCGGCCGATCGCGGCCATTCGTCGCGATGCCGCGCACCTGGCGCGAGATCACCTCTGGTCGCCTGCGCCAGATCGAGCTGCACGAGGTCATGGGGCTGATAAAGAAGCGGGGGGATGCCGCGCAGCCGCTGGCCCCGCCCGCGCAGAACGATGCGGAGGCGGACAGGCTCGCGACCTATCGCAGCATGCGCGATGCGAAGAAGACGCCGGAACCGGTGCCTGAGAAGGCGCCGCTGCCGGGGGCCGGGAAGTCGTTCGTGATCCAGAAGCACGCCGCGCGGCGGCTGCACTACGACTTCCGGCTCGAGCACGACGGCGTGCTGGTCAGCTGGGCGCTGCCGAAGGGCGTGCCCGCGCCCGGAGAGAAGAACCACCTCGCGGTGCACGTCGAGGACCACCCGATCGAGTACGGCTCGTTCTCGGGCGACATCCCGAAGGGCGAGTACGGCGCGGGCCACGTGGATATCTGGGACCACGGGACATACGAGTTCGAGAAGTTCCGCGACAACGAGGTGATCGCGACACTGCACGGCCAGCGCGACGGGGGCCTCGGCGGCGAGCCGGTGAAGGTGGCGCTGATTCAGACCAAGCAGGGCGGCGACGAGAAGAACTGGCTGATTCACCGGATGGAACTGGATCAGCAGGGGAAGAGGGGGAAGAGCTCGTCGTCAGGAGAGGGTCTCGATACGGTCGCAGAGCGACCTACTCGACCAGCGGGCAAGAAGGCCCCTGCCAAGAAGCGGTCAGGCAAGGCATCCGCGTCGAAACGCGAGTACCGGCCCATGCTCGCAACGCTCGGCAGCGAGAAATCCGCGCACGCGGAGGACGCGGCCGTCGAGATGAAGTGGGACGGCGTGCGCGTGCTCGCCTATGTGCGCGGCGGCGAGACGAAGCTCGTGAGCCGCAACGGCATCGACATCACGACGACGTACCCCGAGTTCGCCGACCT
The DNA here is from genome assembly GCF_057512245.1 of Gryllotalpicola sp. CP2-P1. Taxonomy (NCBI): domain Bacteria; kingdom Bacillati; phylum Actinomycetota; class Actinomycetes; order Micrococcales; family Microbacteriaceae; genus Gryllotalpicola; species Gryllotalpicola sp. CP2-P1. The sequence continues at coordinate 3,720 of NZ_JBLRDT010000130.1, read as the reverse complement.
CGCCGAGCGCACGGGCGGCCACGACGTGGTGCTCGACGGCGAGGTGATCGGCGTCGACAAGCGCGGGCTGCCCGACTTCGGGCTGCTGCAGCAGCGCATGAGGCTGACGAAGCCCGGCGACGTCGAGCGCGTGCGCAAGGGCGTGCCGGTGAAGTTCATGCTGTTCGACCTGCTCGAGCTGGACGGCGAGGATGTCACAGGGCACGGCTATGACGAGCGGCGGCGGATGCTGGAGGACACGGTGCGCTCTGAAGGCGACATCCTGGTGCCGCCCGAGTTCGACGGCACGGTCGACGAGGCGCTCGGCCGGGCGCGCGAGCTGCGCCTCGAAGGCGTCATGGTGAAGGACCGCGAGGCGCCCTACCGCGTCGGAAAGCGCTCGGAGGCATGGATCAAGGTCAAGCTGCACCGCACGCAGGAGGTCGTCGTCGCCGGGTGGCGCCCCGGCAACGGGCGGCGGGCCGGAACCGTGGGGTCGCTGCTGCTCGGGATTCCGAGCGAGGCCGGCCTCACATACGTCGGGCGCGTGGGCACCGGATTCACCGACCGAACGCTCGACGAGCTGGCGGCGCTCGCCAAGAAGCGCGAACGGAAGACGCCCGCGCTCGTCGATGTGCCGCGCGCGGATGCGAGCGACGCGCACTGGCTGAGGCCCGATCTCGTCGGCGAGGTCGAGTTCGCCGAATGGACGCGCGACGGCCGGCTGCGTCAGCCGTCGTGGCGGGGGCTGCGGCCCGACAAGGCGCCGGAGGAGATCGTGCGCGAGTCGTGAGCCCAGGGCGACGCGAGGTCGTTCGCGCGATGGATGGGGCCGGAGGCCTCGGCGAGCGCGGCGCCCGAGCCGCCCCAGCGCGCCGCGATGATCTCGGCGGCGATGGACACCGCGGTCTCCTCAGGAGTGCGCGCGCCAAGGTCGAGGCCGAGCGGGCTGCGCAGCCGCTGCAGTTCGGCATCCGTCACTCCCGCCTCGCGCAGCCGCCGAGCGCGGTCGTCGTGCGTGCGGCGCGACCCCATCGCGCCGAGGTACGCGACCCGCGGGCCGCGCAGGGCGACCTCGAGCAGCGGCACGTCGAACTTCGGGTCATGGGTGAGCACGCAGATCGCGGTGCGGCCGTCGACGGCACCGGCGGCGAGCTGCGCGGCGAGATAGCGATCGGGGCGATCGACGACGACCTCGACCCCGGGGAAGCGCTCGGCCGTCGCGAACACCGGCCGCGCGTCGCACACCGTGACCCGGAAGCCGAGGAAGGCGCCCTGCCGCGCGAGGGCCGCCGCGTGCGCCGTCGCACCGAAGACGAGCATGCGCGGGGCGGGCGCGAAGCTGTGCACGAAGACGCGCATGCCGCTGCCGAGCCGCTCGCCCTCTGGCCCGCACTCGAGGACTCCCGTGCCGCCCTGCGCGAGCATGCCGCGCGCATCGTCGCCCACGCGCAGGTCGGCGACGGGCGAGCCGAGCGTGCCGAGCGTCTCGTCGGGGCGCACCACGAGGTGGGCGCCGACGCGTGAGGCATCCGGATGCCCCACAACGGTCGCGAGCGCGACCGGTCGGTCATCGGCGAGGTCTGCGGCGAGCGCCTCGAGCTCGGGGAAGGTGCGCGGCGAGAGAGCCTCGATGAAGACGTCGAGGATGCCGCCGCAGCTCAGGCCCACCGCGAAGGCGTCGTCGTCGCTCACGCCGAAGGTCTCGAGGGTGGGCGGGGTGCCGGCGATCGCCTCGCGGGCCAGGTCGTAGACGGCGCCTTCGACGCAGCCGCCCGAGACCGAGCCCATGACCGAGCCGTCGGCCGTGACGAGCATCGCGGCGCCCGGCTCGCGCGGCGCCGAGCGGAAGGTGCGCACGACCGTCGCGAGGCCCGCGACCTCACCCGAGCGCCACGCCCCCAGCATCCGTTCGATCACATCGCGCATTTCAGGCGAGCGTAATGCGCCGGGGCGCCGGGTGCGCGCACGGTGTGAGAATCGAGGGGTGCCGGATCTCGCGCGCTACTCCCGTCAGCTGATGCTGCCCGGCTTCGGCTCGGGCGGCCAGGCGGCGCTCGGCGCAGCGCGCGTGCTCGTCATCGGCGCCGGCGGTCTCGGCAGCGCGGTGCTGCCGCAGCTCGCGGCGATGGGCATCGGCACGATCGGCATCGTCGACGACGACGTGGTCGACGCGACCAACCTGCACCGGCAGACGCTGTATGCGCCGTTCGACGTCGGGGCGCCCAAGGCTGCCCGGGCCGCGGCCCGGCTGCGCGAGCTGAACCCCGAGGTGAGCGTGCATGCGCACCTCGACCGGCTGTCGTCGTCGAACGCGCTCGAGCTGTTCGGTGCATACGACCTCGTGATCGACGGCAGCGACAACTTCCCGACGCGGTACCTCGTCGACGACGCCGCGACGCTGAGCGGCATCCCCTCGGTGTGGGGCGCGGTGCACCAGTTCGGCGGCCAGGTCGGCGTCTCGTGGTCTGATCGGGGGCCGACGTATCGCGACCTGTTCCCCGTGCCGCCCGAGCCCGGCACCGTGCCGTCGTGCGCCGAGGCGGGCGTGCTGCCATCGGTGTGCACGGTGGTCGGCGGCCTGCTCGTGAGCGAGGCCGTCAAGCTCATCACCGGCATCGGCGAGCCGCTGCTCGGGCGTGTGGTCGCGTACGACGCGCGCGGCGGCGGATTCCGCGAGCTCGCGTATGCGCGCGACCCTGAGCGGATGCCGGTGACCGGGCTCATCGATTACGAAGCCTTTTGCGGCGTCGCCGCCCGAGAAGAAACGGATGCCACAGCCATGACTCCCCCTGCAGACCAGACCCCCGACGAGATCTCGCCCGAGGCGCTCGCCGCACTGCGCGCCGCCGGCGAGGCGATCCAGCTCGTCGATGTGCGCGAGCCGTGGGAGGCCGACCTCGCGTCGCTGCCTGGCGCAGTGCTGATTCCGTCGCGGCAGCTCGTCGCGCGCTGGAGCGAGCTCGACCCTGCTGCGCCCACCGTCGTCTACTGCCACTCGGGGTATCGCTCTGCGATCGCGCGCGACCAGCTGCGGCAGCTGGATTTCGAGTCGGTCACCTCGCTCGCCGGCGGCATCGACGCGTGGTCGCGCGAGGTCGATGCGTCGGTTCCTCGCTACTGACGGGGTCTCGATACGGTCGCAGAGCGACCTACTCGACCAGCGGGGTGAGGCGCAGAGCGGCCCACTCGACCAGCGGGGTGAGGCGCGGCGCAGCGCGAGCTACTCGACCAGCGGGGCGGGGCTATTGGATGCCGCGCAACAGATTGTCGATCAGCGCGTCGACGAACGCCTCGGTGACGGGCTCGTCGGGAATGAGCAACCGGTGGTAGACCGCGCCCCAGAGCTGGTCGACGAGCACCTGCAGGTCGACATCGCCCCGGATCTGGCCCGCCTCGACCGCCTTCTGCATGCGCGCGACGGCGAGGCGCCGCCGCTCTGAGGAGTACAGCTCGCGGTACGCCCGGGCGAGGTCGGCGTCGCTCTGGGCGCGGCCGATGATCTCGGTGAGCACCCGGCCGCCGGCGGTCTGCGTCATCACGCGGGCGAACGAGTGCAGTTGATGGGTCAGATCGGCGCGGATGTCCCCCGTGTCCTCGAAGGCCAGCATGGGCTCGACCGCGTGGAAGTAGCCGTCGAGGGCGAGCGCCCCCGCCGACGGCCACCACTTGTAGATCGTCGTCTTGCTGACGCCCGAGGCGCGGGCGATGCCGTCGAAGGTGACCGCCGCCATGCCCTCG